>DIVV01000057.1 GCA_002423385.1 bacterium UBP16_UBA6123 | reverse complement strand
AGGGAGAGTAAAGGGGGCACGGGGGGAATAGAGAGGGCCATTGGTCCTTTCTATTCCCCCGTCGCGTAATTTTAATTTAAAGTTTAATTATTTATTATTTGCCGCACTTATTGCATTCAGCAATTTTTCAGCCGTTATGGGCAGATCGTAAATTCTTATGCCGCAGGCGTGTTCGATTGCGTTAGCCACTGCGGGCGCGGGGCCGTCAACCGGTATTTCGGATACCGACTTAGCGCCGAACGGGCCGGTCGGCTCGAAAGTTTCGACTATATGCGTTTTGATTTCGGGCATATCGAGTGTTGAGAGCAGTTTATAGTCGAGGAATCCTGGATTGGTCATAACGCCCTTGGCGTCGAATTTCATTTCTTCGCACAGCGCGTAGCCCAGGCCCATGTGAACGCCGCCTTCGATCTGGCCTTCGGCCATTACGGGATTGACGGCGAGGCCGCAGTCAACGGCGGATGAAAATTTAATAAGTTTGATAACGCCGGTTTCGGTATCTACTTCCACTTCGCAGCCTTGCGCGCAGAAAGGCGGCGGGCAGTCGTAAGTGATATGCGAGCCGGTGCCTATTATCTGGTACTGGTCTTCTTTATAAAGCGTGTAGAGCGCGACATCTTGATACGATACGCTGGCTTTAGTTTTTTTAGAGTGTACCGCGGAGTTTTCGCAGTACAGATCGGCGATATCTTCTTTGAGCAGGTGCGCGCCGGTTTTAAGTATCTGATCGCGGCATTGCGCGGCGGCTTTAGCGATGGCGACGCCTGAAATATAAGTGGTTGACGAGGCGTAAGCGCCGACGTCGAATGGCGTCATATCGGTATCGGAGGAGTAGATGGTGATTTTAGATGTAGGTATTTTGAGCACTTCGGCGGCTATTTGTGATAATATGGTGTCGGAGCCGGTGCCAAGGTCGGTCGCGCCGCACAGCAGGTTGAAGGAGCCGTCGTCGTTAATTTTAATCGATGCCGCGCCCATATCGACGCCTGGAATTCCGCTTCCATGCATGGTGAGTGCGAGGCCGACGCCGCGTTTGATATGGCTTTTTTTATTGGATGCGTCGTATTCTTTCTTTTTATTGTAGTAATCGAGGTCTTTGAGCACTTTTTCGAGGCATTCCTGCATGCCGCAGGTTCTGAGTATCTGCATAAAGCCTTCGCGGCCTTCGCCGAGCGCTTTTGTGAGCGAGAGTTCTTCGCCGACTTTAACCTGATTTTTGCGGCGCAGTTCGATGCTGTCGATATTTAATTTTTTAGCGCATTCTTCGAAGTGTGAATCGAGCGCGAAGTAACCCTGCGGTCCGCCGTAGCCGCGCAGAGCGCCCGCGACGGGAAGGTTAGTGTAAACGATAGTCGCCTCGAAATTAACGTTAGGCGTATTATAGAGGCAGAGGGCTTTCGAGCCGGTATTGCACTGAACGGTGAGTGCGTGCGCGCCGTAGGCACCGGTATTAGCGAGCAGCTTCATAGAAAGAGCGACGATGGTGCCGTCTTTTTTGAACCCGCTTTTAATTGTGAGTATTTGCGGGTGGCGCGTGCGTGATGAGTTAAATTCTTCGCGGCGCGTATATTCGAGTTTAACGGCTTTTTTAGTAAGGTGAGTGAGCATTGCGCAGAGGTCTTCGACGAGTATTTCCTGTTTAACGCCGAAAGAGCCGCCGGTGCGCGGTTTAATAACGCGCACTTTCTGCACGGGTATTCCGAGCACATGTGCTACTATGCGGCGTGAGTGAAACGGGACCTGCGTCGAGCAGTAAATAACGAGCCTGTCGTTTTCGTCGTAATAGGTGACGGCAATATGCGGTTCAACGGGCGCGGCCTGCACGTACTGCACGGAGTATTCGTTTTCGAATACGTGGTCGGCTTCTTTGAATGCTTTTTCGGGATCGCCCATAGACGCCTGAACGTGGGCGGCTATATTTTTATTTTTATTGTGGATGCCCGTAGCGTCGAGTTCGTCGTGGATTATGGTTTTATTGCCGATAGCTTCGCGCATATCTAAAATAGCGGGCAGCAGCTCGTATTCCACTTTAATGAGTTCGAGCGCGTGAGCGGCGGTTTCGAGAGTATCGGCGACTACGGCGCATACGCGGTCGCCGGCGTATCTGACCTTCGAATCGAATACGAAAGTATCGTAGGGAGAAGGTTCGGGATAATTTTGACCGGCGGTAGTGAATGGAACGCGCGGAACGTTTTCGTGGGAGAAAACGCCGATTACGCCGGGCAGTGCGAGCGCTTTAGTCGCGTCGATTTTTTTAATTATAGCGTGCGCGTGTGGCGAGTGCATTATTTTAGCGTGATATAGTTTATCGACGGGAATTCTAATATCGTCAACGAAAAGCGCGCGTCCGCGGGCTATTTTATCGCCGTCAACTTTTCTTTTATTTTTACCTACTTCGCTGAGTTTTTGTCTTAATTCTTCGTTATTGACCATGAATTCATTTTTAACTTCCGACATTATTTCGCCCCCTTCATCTGTTCGGCGGCCGCCATGACGGCGTCAACGGGTTTTTTATAACCGGTGCATCTGCAAAAATTGCCTGAGAGCGCGTCTTTAACGTCTTTGAGTTTCGGATTCGGGTTTTTCATTAAAAGCGCGTGTGCCGATAGCAGCATTCCGGGGGTGCAGTAACCGCACTGAATGGCGCCCATTTCGATGAATTTTTCTTGAAGTATGGATAATTTGCCGTTGGTTTCGAGACCTTCGCATGTGATTATATCGGCGTCTTCGCATTTGACCGCCGGATATATGCATGAATTGACTGCGGCGCCGTTCACAATAACGGTGCAGGCGCCGCATTCGCCGGTTTCGCAGCCGTGTTTTACGGATGTGTAGCCGTTAGCGCGCATAACGTCGAGCAGTGTGTCGCGCACGTCGATATCAAATATTTTATTTTCGGAATTAACTTTTAAATTTAATTTCATTAGATTTTACCTCCCGCTTTGATATATGCTTCTTCGATAAGCCTTGTGGCTATTACTTTAGCGATGGTTCCGCGATATTTAGCGGAGGCGCGCACGTCGGTTTTCGGGTCGATTGCTTTAGCGATATTATCGCAGGCGGCGGCGATAAGTTCTCTGGTGAGCTTTTTGCCGAGCAGGTTATTTTCAATTTCGAGGCAGCGTATGGTATTGGGCGCTACCGAACCGAGCGACAGGCGGGCGTTTTTAACTTCGCCGCCGGCGTTTATGGTGATGGCGGCGGCGCCGTTGACGAGGGCTATATCCATTTCGGTGCGTCCGATTTTCTGGAAGGCGTAGCCGGTTTTATCATCGCCGCAGGCGAGCGGCAGTTCTATTTCGGTAATAATTTCGCAGGGCGCCATGACGGTTTTTCTTTTTGATATATAGAAGCCGTTGATGGCGAATTCTTTATTTTCTTTGCCGCAGACGAATATTTTAGCGTCGAGCGCCATTAAAACAGGCGCTAAATCGGATGACGGCATGGCGGCGCCGAGGTTACCGCCGATAGTGGCGGCGTTTCTGATCTGCACCGATACGAATTTAGCGGCGGCGGCCGATATAATTCCGTCGGCGAAATCTTTAAATACCGGCGCGTGCTGTAACTCGGATATAGTAGTGGTCGCGCCTATTTTTATAGTTTTTTTATCTTTTTTAATATATGAAAGCCCGGCTCTGGTTATGTCGATAAGGTTATTGACTTCTTTACCCTTGAGTCCTGAAACCAATAGTTCGGTGCCGCCCGCTATAATTTCGGCGCACGGTTCCTGCATCATCAATCTAACAGCGTCCTGTGGGCCTTTTGGCCAGTGGTATTTTTTTAAGTCTCTGATATACTGCACAAATTACCTCCATACCGTTTTTTTATCGTTATATTATAACACATTTCGGGTAATTAAATCAATTAATTATTTTGGTAATAAACTGAGTGAAAAACTAAATAAAAAATATATTGAAAAAACAAAAAAATTAGTTTAAAATTATCTGCTGATATATTAGTGCTTTTATTTTTAGGAGTGATTTATAATGTTTAGTTTTAAAATTAAAAAAATTAAAGAAGGTTTTACTCTCGTTGAAATTATGATTGTGCTTGTTATTCTGGGACTTTTAATAGCGGTCGCACTGCCTAAAGTCAGTCAGGTGCTTTCGACCGGAAAAATTAACGCGACGCGTACGTCGCTTTCATCGCTGGCTAAGGCCATCAAAAATTTTAACGCTGATACAAGCGTCTGGCCCGGCAATATAGTCGATTTAATGAATCCGCTGGCCGTAACCCGTCCCTGTTACCATTCAAAATCTCTGGCAGTTTCGAATTATTCGGTTACGCAGGTTAAAAACTGGAAAGGCCCTTATATGGACGGAACTACGAGTGAAATATCCGTTGACGCATGGGGAGCCAGAGTAGCTCTGGGCGTAGTTGGCTCTGGGCCGGATTATGTTTTTACCGGTAAGGATTCCGAAGGCAATGCGGTTACTTTTAACGCTAAAGATTGCGATACTTTTAAAGAATTAGGCGAAGTGCCCGGTCTTTATCTGCATTCGCCCGGCGATGACACCGTAACAGGCAATACCGGCGCCATCGCTAAAGATGATATCGTTATTTTTGTTACCGGTAAATTGTTGTAGACGATCCAGATGATCTGGTAGACGATTCAGATGATCTTGGTCTGATCGATTTGTATCTATATAATAAATAATTGTTATCTTTTCATTACCTGTTATTATTTTTAAATTTATGCCGATTAAATACGGTAGCGTATAGTATAACGGCGCTAAAAACTCGAAATAAAGCGCAGTGTGTGCAATAAGCTGATAGTTTTTAATGAGTTTAAAAGCGATATTAATAAATTTAAAAATGGCAGGTAGCGTTATGATTAAAAAAATTAAAATTATAAGTTTCGCCTTTTCGGCGCTGGCTTTATTATTCTGGTTCAATAGCGGCTGTTCGAGCGATAAATTAAAGCTCGGCGTCGACGAGGATACGCAATATATAAGCAGGATAAATGCTTATCGAGCGGGCATCGAAGTTAATATGATCGATGGCATCAAGGTCGGCGAGCATGTTATACTCGAGGGTCGGGCTTATAACAATAACAATACTAGCGTTAAAGACGGCGCTATATCAATAACTTCCACCGATGAAAAAATAGCTAAAATATTGACTTCATACCGCTCGGCCGATTCGTTTTATGGCGTAGTGCGCGGCGAGGCGGTCGGAAGTATCGAAATTCTTCTTGCCGGCGGCAATATCACCAGAGCCGTTTTTTTTGGCGTAAGCACATCTGCCGTCGGTGATAATAAACCTTATATAAAGTTTAATAACGTTTCCTCGGAACATATTCCAGTCGGAACAGCGCGTCAGTATAACGCTAATTACGTAGATTCCAACGGAGCGGTTTCGGCATCGACGGCGCTTGTATGGTCTTTGATACCGCCTAACGATACCACGGTAGCTGAAATTGCCAGCCAGACGAAAGACAGCGCTATAGTCAAAGGTAACGCGACAGGCGAAGTTGAACTTTTCGTGAGGGATGCGGAAAATACCGTGGCTGCTTCGGTCGCTATAAAAGTTCAATAATGATTTATTGTTAGTTAAATAAAAAACTTAAAATGAACGGCATCGAAAAAATATAATAATAATGGAAGTTAATTATGGCGGATGAGCTGCAAGATTTAAAAGATAAAATAATAGGCATAGACTTTGGAACCGCCGCGGTTAAGATTGCATTCGCCGAGCGCAAAGACGGCGGTATGCGCATGTCGAAAATCGCTTTCAGGCAGATAATAGGTAACGAATTCACGAGCGATGATTCCGGCGCCGCGGTTATCAAGGAATTAATCGATGAAAATCAGATAAATTGCGATTCGGCTTTTTTTGTTTTGAACGGCCCCCAATGTTTTATAAGAGTGATGACATTTCCTAAAATGAACGACGATCTTTTAGATAAAACCGTTAAATCTGAAATAAAAAAAGAGTTGAATTTAGTTATTGACGATTATAAGATCGATTTTAAAACATGCCGTGAGTTTGAAGTTAAATCCGAGGAAGGCATTAACCAGAAAAAGATCGAAGTAATAGTTACTATCGTCGATAATAAAATCATAATCAGATATACGCGGATGGCTGAAATTGCCGGTCTTAAGTGCGTCGGATTCATTCCGGCCGCTATCGGCCTATTTTCTTATTCTAAAAATTCAGGGTTACTATCCGGACTTGCCGATAACGAAGTGCTCATGTTTTTAGATTTCGGCAACTCGCAGATGGGAGTTAATTTTGTAGGTCAAAACGGCCTGCGGTTCTCGAAAGAAATCAACATGGGCGGCAGCGCGCTTACAACCGTGGTTAAAACGATGCATTCCGATGAAACGCTAACGATGGAGGCCAGCGAAGAGAAAAAATTCAAAATAGGACTGATGAGCCAGGATGCCGTCGATTCTCTGGAAGATTCATCGCCTAACTCAAATCTGCATAAAGTGCTTAACCTTTCATTTAAAAAACTATTCCAGCGCATAAGACTGAGCACCGGATATTATTTCGCTCACTTCCGCGATTCTACGCTGAGTTCGCAGGTAATGAAAAAGATAGTGCTGCATGGCGGAAATTCTGAAATTTCAGGCATCGCCTCTTTTTTTGACGATGCTTTCGAGGCGGTCGTGACAAAAGCCGATTCGTGGTCTGCCTGTGATAACGGCGAATGTAACTTGAGTTTATGCGAGCGGTACAATCTTTCGTTTTTGAGTCTTTGCGGGGCTTTGAGCGAATATTTCATGCCCGAGTATAAAATTAATTTTTCAAACGAAAGGGCTGCTGCGCCTAAAACCGGTGTCAAGACGGATAATAAAGCTAAATTCAACGATTTTATAGCTTCGAATGCTCCAGGATTGCAGGGGATTTCTAAATATAAATTTGTCAACGTGGCTATTTCTATATTTTGTATTTATTTAATTATTTTAGCTTCGATCAGCGCTTACGATATAACAAACACATTATCTTATAATTCGCGGAAGAAGGAGCTGGATATTGCTTATAATGAATTAAATTCAGGGGCCGCGGCTGCCGAAAGAAAGAATATCGAAAATCGTTATATCGTTTTTAATAAAAAAAAGAATGCCAGAGAAATTATCGAATTTAAAAAATATAACATAGACAAAACTTTAGCTGCTTTAAGCGGTCAGTTGCCGGAAAATACGACGATAAATTCTATGAGCTTTATAAACGATATTAAACCAGTTCTGATACTTAACGGAGCGGCCGCCGAATACGGCCGTGTGATTAAATTCAGCGACGAGTTGAAGAAAAACAAGGCTTTTTCGAAGATAAGTCTTAAAAGATCGGAGCAGAAGGCAAAAGTGGTCGAATTTCAATTCGACTGTGAATTTAACCATGAAAAAGCAAACTAATAAATTGAACAATTATGGCAAACTGATAAGGCGAATTAATGCGGAAAATTAAAGAAATATACAATAAAATAGCTGAAACTTCTGAAAAGCTGAGCTGGAACGAAAAAGCTCTGACGCTTTCGGTTATTTTGTTTTTGACGCCGATTTTTTATTTTTATCTGATTTATCCGTGGCAGAGCGAGGCATTAAAAAAAGCTTCGCGCGAATATAACCAGGCTAAATTCAGATTCGAGGCTTTAGACGCCGAGCGTGAAAAATGCGTTAATATGAGCGCGGAAATCAATAAAGGCGACGAAATTATCAAATATATAAACGGGCTCATTTTAAATCCAGACGACGCGATTCAAATTATTAACGTAATTTCAGAATTAATTAATAAAAACGGGCTTGTAATTAATTTTTTGAAAAACAGCGCGCAGTTCGAAAGAATATATGAAAAGATGCATATTGCTAAAACTGACGACGGCCAGAACGATCCGGCCGCTAAATTCAGTTTCAGGATATTGCCGATCGAATTCGCGTTCAGGTCGAGCCCGATCGATTTTCTTTCTTTCTTAAATATAATCGAAGGATTTAAAAATTTGAATTATAATATTAAGCGCATTAATGCGTCGCGTTCGAATGACGGCAGGGTGGATGTTAATATAATAATGGAAATCATAGTCGAATTAAACTTATATGCTCCTGAGAACAGTTAATAATTCGGCAAGTGAAATGATATGGATAAAATGAAGGTTAACTGTAAAAATAATTATAAGGACGGCTTTAACGATAATAACCGTGAGGTTTTTTTATTTAAATCAACCATGGCGGCGGTGATTAGCGTTACGGCATTTATAATCGCCGCGTTTACGCTTTTTTCAAATGCTGAACTGGCGTATGGCGCGCCGTTAAAAGCTATTTTCGACAACGGAGCGAACGTTGAAAAATTCAAGCAGTCGATTAAAAAAGATATTTTTTATCTGCCCGATGAAAAATTCGCTAAAGATTTTGAATTAAACGATACAAGGACAAAAGCTGAAATAGCCGCGGCTGAAGCAAGGAACAGGCAGCAGAGTCAGTCCGCGAAGAATGGAAGGCAGACGGATGAAAATTTTAAAGTTGAGGCCATAATTAAAATCGGCGATAGGGGCTGCGCGGTTATCAACTCTAAAATATGGTATGTCGGTAAAAACAGTTTTGGCTATACGTTGATGAAACTAAATGACGAGTCGGTCGAAATAAAAACGCCGGCGGGAAATATTATTAAATGCGAATTAATCAAGAAAAAGGTGGTCGAGACGATTGATGAATAAACTTAAAAATGCGGTTGGAAAAAATCGAAGCGTTGTTATCTATTTATACATGTTTATGCTGGTTCTGGCCGTATGTCCTTTTTACGCGCAGGCGCGTTCTACCGCTTCGGCTGGCGGTGAAAAACTTGCGGTAGCTAAAGACTCGGCGGCAGACGATTATAAAATGCCGCCGGGCGACTCGGCTTATCTAGAAATTCAGGAGTTCGCCGAAAGCCGCGAGCGTGCCGAATGGTTTAATCTCGCCTATCAAAAAGGTCACGCGTTGTGGAAAGTGGATTTCGCTCAGACGCTTATTAAATACTTCAAAGATGAAAACAAGTACTCGCAGAAGCAAAAACACGAGGCGTTAACCGAACTCTGGCTGCCGGACGATAAATACGCTAAACTTTCAAATCTGGTCGGCAAGCTCGCCCATGAGTTCGAAGGCCTTGCAGTGCGCGTCAGTGAGCGTAAGGCGGAAAATCAAATAAGCGTTATTTTAAACAATAATAAGCTGCTTCGCTTTATCAAAGGAAGTCCCGCGGGCGGCACGCATTCTACTTTTTACTCGATGGGTTCCGGCGCCGTTCAGGCAGCGCCGGGTAATAACAACAATCCAATGTGGATTTATTCGAGCGCGAAGGACCGCGCGGCTAAAAATGTCGATTTAGACCCTGAAATAGCTAAAAAATTAGCCGAGCCGATTTCATTCAACGTTACGAACCGGCCGATTAATGAAGTGCTGGAAGGATTTTTAAGATCAGCCGAGCTTAATTGCACCGTGAGTCCCGAAGTATCCGGTAATATTACGCTTTATATAAGAGACTCGACGGTTAAAAACGTTCTCGACACTATTGCGGCCAACTATAATTTAAGCTACACAGTCACGGCTGAAATGATAGAGATTAAAAGATCGGACAGCGCTAACATGGAAACTATAATAGCTAAGCTGAATAAATCCAGGGCGCAGGAGGTCAATAACCTTTTAATTAACGCCAAAACTCCCGCGGGCAATATTATAGTGGATAAAAAATCCAATACTCTGATAATTAAAGATACTCCGGCCGCGCTTGAAACTATTAAAAAGATGATCGAAACCCTTGAAAAGCTCAACGGCATGGATCAAACCGCGACAAGGCTTATAGCGCTCAATTACGCCGATGCGGCAAAGCTGAAAGCTATGCTCAGCCAGTCGCTGACGCCTGAAATCGGAGCCATGGAAGTAGATTCGCGCACCAATACGCTTATTATAACCGATCTGGAAAGCAATATAAATAAATTGCACGCTATTATTAAAAAACTCGATTCTTCGCGGAGCACTTCAAAGATAATTCAGTGTAAATACGTATCATCTGAAGATTTAAAAACTACGCTTAACTCGAGTTTAAAAACCGTTCTGGGTTCGAACAGCGAAACTTTTTTGATCGAATCGGATAAGACTACCAACAGCCTTTTAATAACGGCTTCCGCTATTAATCTCGAAAAAATCGAAAGTTTTATAAGCGAGCTGGATGTACGCACCAAACAGGTACTTATCGAGGCACGCATCATACAGGTGAATCTGGCGCGCGACGAAAGTATGGGCGTTAACTGGAACCGGCTGATGCAAAATAATACCGAAACTGAAAACTCTCTCGGATTTAAAACTTTCGCTCCTGTCGGCGACGACGGCATCGGCGGCATAACTTATAAAGTCGGAACGCTTTCTACCAATCAACTGCGTCTTGTTATGCAATCGCTGCAGAAAAAAGATAATTCTAAAGTTATAGCCAGTCCGACGATAGTTACGACCAACCGTAAAAAAGCCTATGTAAACGTTGAAACCACTTATCCGGTAAGGCGCGAGACGGTCGTGACCACAACCACGGGCCCGGTAACTTCGGTTACCTATGAAAAACAGAACGTTTCGGTACGCCTTGAAGTGACGCCTGCGATAAATCCCGACGGGTTCGTAGCCCTCGAAGTTAATCCCAAAGTCCAGGGTCTTGCCGGAAAGGTAGATAACAGCCAGCCGATCGTATCGACCAAAGAAACTCTTACGAACGTGGTGGTTAAAAACGGTCATACTATAGTAATTGCAGGACTTATCGAAGAGGAAAGTTCCAATTCGAAAACCAACGTGCCGTTTTTAGGCAATCTTCCTTTCGTATCGCATCTTTTTAAAAACCAGTCCAATACGACTCGTAAGAATGAAACTATTATTTTTATAACTCCGCGTATAGTCGAAAGCGGCATAGCTGAAAATAAAAAATTATAAGAGCGGAAACGGTTAACGGGTGTGCGACATAAAAGTAGGTC
>DIVV01000253.1 GCA_002423385.1 bacterium UBP16_UBA6123 | reverse complement strand
GGAGACGGGTCTCGAACCCGCGACCTCCAACTTGGAAGGATGGCGCTCTACCAACTGAGCTACTCCCGCGCTCTTTTTACATTTTCAAATCGGGGTGAAAGGACTCGAACCTTCGGCTTCTTGCTCCCAAGGCAAGCGCGCTAGCCAACTGCGCTACACCCCGATAAACCATGAAAAACAACCGCGCTAATTATACTTTATTAAAGTTATTAAATCAAGGGCATATTATCTAATTTAATGACGATTATCTTAATTTTAACGAGCAATGCTTCTTATTGCTTTAAATTGCTTTGATTATTTATTAAAAACAACTATTTCTTTTAAAAAATCGTATAACTTTTGAAACGCTCTACCACGGTGACTTATTTTATTTTTCAACTCGAGCGGCATTTCCGAAAACGCTTCTTTGTAACCGTCGGCAACGAAGATCGGATCGTATCCGAACTGATTGCCGCCTCTTTTTTCGTGAAGTATGCGTCCGCGCGCCTCGCCCTCGAATTCGAAATTTTTAGAAGCGTCCTCGAGACAAAGCGTGATAACGCAGCGGAATGCGGCCGTTCTTTCGCCTTCCGGGCGGCCGTCGAGATTTTTAAGAACGAGAAGGCGGTTTGCCTCGTAATCGCACTTTTCGCCCGCATACCTTCCGGCGTATATGCCGGGAGCGCCGCCGAGCGCGTCGACGAAAAAACCGGTGTCATCAGCCACTGTGGCTATTTTCGAAACTCCGGCCCCGTAGGAGGATTTAATTATTGAATTAGCGCTGAGCGTATCGCCGTTTTCGGGCGGCTCGTTATCTTTAGCGGCCTTTCTCAATTGGGGAACAAGATCTTTAAGCCCTAGAAAATAAAAACCGCAGCCATCGAAAAAATGGTTAAATTCATCTATTTTATCGGCGTTTCCGGTATATAAGAAAAAAGCTATATTCGGATATTCCCTGATCGCTCCGGGGTTGAAATTAGCCTCCGCCCGCTTTATCACGCCGAAATAATCCGCCGCGTCTATCTTAAAATCCATATTAATCAATGCCCTTCTGATTATATTTTTAATTTTATCGCCATGATGTTACCCGCAGTAAAATAATTAATTATTTTAGCGCCTGATCCTGGGCGTCCATAAGCGATTTTATTCCGCTATAGCCCATTTCAATGAACCGGTTCATAGTTTCTATCGTAAAAGGATCTTTTTCGGCGGTGCCCTGCACTTCGATAATTTCTTTATTTGCGGTCATGATAACGTTCATGTCAACTTCCGCGCGGCTGTCTTCTTCGTAGCAAAGATCGAGCATCATCTGATTGTCTATGATGCCTACGGAAACGGCTGCCAGCTGAGCGCTCATCGGATTCGCCTTCAATTTGCCCTTCGCCACCAGTCCGTCGAGAGCCGCCTTGAGAGCGACATAAGCCCCCGTAATCGAAGCGGTGCGCGTTCCGCCGTCTGCCTGAATAACGTCGCAGTCAATGTAAATAGTTCGTTCGCCTATTTTTTTAGGATCGCATATCGTCCTTAAAACCCGGCCGATAAGCCTCTGAATTTCAAGAGAGCGCCCGTCCGGCTTGCCTTTCGTCGAAGCGCGCGCGCTGCGGTCTTTTCCCGCGCGCGGGAGCATGGAATATTCGGCGGTAAGCCAGCCGCCTTTAACTTCGGCCGAAGCGTTCTGCGATTTAATAAACGGAGGAACATTTCCGTCTTCTATTGAAACCGCCACGATAACTTTGGTATTGCCCATCTCTATTAAAACGGAACCTTCCGCGTACTTTAAATAATCGCGCGTGATCTTAACCGGCCTTAACTCGTTTACTTCGCGTCCGTCAATTCTTTTCACTACTACTCCCCCTAATTATTGCAACAATATATCCCATACTTTAACGACCTTGATATTTTCCATTTTCTCATTTAAAAATTGCTCGCCCGTTCTTATAAAATTAACTGAGGCGTCCGTTAAATAATAACGCCTTCTGCCTTCTTTTTTAGACGGATTAAGAATTCCGAGCGAGGATAGCGTGTTTTTTACGGCCGACGCGGTCTGCCTGGCCGAATTGATAATATTAACGCCGGGACCGCTGACGGAGGCTATCACGTCGCTTATCAGCGGATAATGCGTGCAGCCCAATATAAGCGCGTCTATATTCTTATCTTCGAATTCTTTTAAATACTGCCCGGCTACCAGATTTATTACTTCGCCTTCGCTCATGCCTTCTTCGACCAGCGGCACGAAAAGCGGACATGCTTTTTGAAAAGCCTTTATTTCAGGATTAAGCGCATGCAGTTTTTCGGGATAAGCGCCGCTCTGGATGGTAATTTTAGTTCCGATAACTCCGATACGCCCGGTTTTACTGACTTCGCACGCAAGCGCGCAGGCCGGTTCGATAACGCCTATAACCGGCACTTTAACATGCCTTTTCACCTTTTTATAAGCGATCGCCGTGGATGTATTGCAGGCGATTACTATCATTTTAACGCCGCAGGATTCCAGGAAATTAACTATTTCCATAGTATACCTTTCGACTATTTTAGGCGATTTAGCTCCATAGGGAACGCGCGCGGTATCGCCGAAATAAATTAAATTCTCCGCCGGAAGCGCTTTTTTTATTTCGCAGAGCACGGTAAGCCCGCCGAGGCCTGAGTCGAAAACGCCTATAGGCCTCGTCAATATGGATCTGTCTTTTTTAGGAGCCGAAACGGGCATAAGTCCAATTCCTTTATCTTTTTTTAAATATTAGCTATATTCAAATTATATTTTGCAGTCTTGTAAAAATTATGAATATGTTATATAATAAAATAACTCATTAAAAAAATCAATGAAAATTTTAGAGAGTTTTGGAGAGTATAATAAATGAACGCTGACAAATCCGTTAATATATCATCTGTTTTATACGAAATGACGCGATTATCGCAGTCGAGTTCCTTAGTCGAAAAAAATCTTTTATACTTAATCGAATCCATTTCCAGGTTATTTAATTTTTCACATCTTCTTTTCGCTTACTACGACAACACTTCTAAAAAACACGTCTCGCAGTTCGTGCTCGGCTTTGACGAAGAAGACTCGAGGCAGATAATCTCCTCGGAACTCGACATAGATCCGGCATTTTTCAGCGTTTCGTCGGTAAAAGTGCCGGTCGATCCGACCGCTTATTTTAAAACCGTTAAAATAGGCCCCGACTCGCTTTTTTTCGCAAACCCCGAAGTGACGGCCATGTTGTCCAAAAATTCTTTCACCGATTATTTTTTAATGCCGATGATGGCTTTCGGCCGTCTTATGGGCGTTATAATAGCTTTCAAAAAAGAGCCCGACGCTTTGAGCGAAACCGCCATGCGCGATCTGTCGATATTAGTCCAGATAGCCACTATAATATCGGAAAATATTAATTTAAAAATAGCCGAAAGCCAGAAAATAACTAAAATGACCACTTTGTATGAAATATCGCAGCAGACGAAAAACATATTAAAACCGGCCGACGCGCTCAGTTCACTGGTTGACGTTGTAAAAAGCCTTTTAAATTACGATATATGCGCGCTTTATATAATGAATCACGAAAAGCAGGAGCTTACGCTTAAAGAGCACAGAGGCAACGATCCCTCGTTTTTGGGCTCCGAAATACCCATAGGTATGGGGCCGATAGGAGAAACCGCGCAGTCGAAGGTTTCACTTTTATCGCACCAGGGTATTTATAAATCTTTTTTAGTAGTGCCTGTTATCGTAGATGAAAACCTTGTCGGCGTGATCGCGGCTGGCAGCTATAAATCTTACGCATATAACGACGACGATAAAATTACGGTCAAAATACTTTCGTCGCAGATAGCCTCCATCGATAATCTTTTTCTTACTCTTCTGAATATACGCACCTATACGGAATCGATAATGGAAAGTATGCCGCTTGGAATAATCACGATAGATATGAACGGCAATATAAATATAATAAACCAGATCGCCAAATTATATCTTAATCTCACCCGCTACAGCCAGCAGGACATTGTAGGCAAAAAATTCGACGAAATAATAGACAGGGAATCAACTATCGTGGGCATATTAAACGACTCGCTTTCAAAAGGTTTCGTCTTCGAAAATTTCGAAATATACAATAAAAAAAATAAAATGACCTTTGAAATAACTACTTTCCAGTTTAAAAACTCGGAAGGCGCGCGCCTGGGCATCGCAATGTTCATCCGCGATATCTCTAAAATGCGCCAGATGGAAGAGCACATAAGACGCACTGACAGGCTCTCCGCGGTAGGCGAGCTCGCTTCCGGCATGGCCCACGAAATCAGAAATCCTCTTACCGGAATTAAAATGATGATTCAGATAATCGATAAAGATCTTGAAAAACGCGATTCTAAAAGAAATCTTTACACACAGGCCATTCTCGATGAAATCGACAGGCTCGATAATATAATTTCTAATCTTTTAAACTTCGCCCGTCCATCGAAGCCTGAATTCTGCGATACTCCTATTATAGAAGTAATAGAATCGACGCTCTTTCTTCTCCAATCAAAGATCGACTCGCTTAACATAAATATCATAAGAGAATATCCCGATATGCCTTTTATCGTAAAATGCGATCCAGCGCAGATCAAACAGGTTTTTTTCAATATCTGCCAGAACGCCATACACTCTATGAATGAAAGCCAGAATAAGATCATTAAAATTTCGGCGCGCGGCGACGAACACAACCATTTAATATCCATAAGCGATACCGGATGCGGAATTTCGCCTGAATATTACAACCAGATATTCAATCCTTTTTTTACAACTAAAGACAACGGCACCGGCCTCGGCTTAGCCATCGTCCACCGCATTTTAGAAGAGCATAAGGCGAGCATAAACGTAGAATCCGAAATAGGCCGAGGCGCGACGTTTACGATAAAAATACCGCACCGCAATTAATTTTAAGACACAATACGCCATAATAAAATTATAAAATAATTAAAAAGGAAAAATTATATGCGAAACGATAAAATAAATATTAATTCTACGGCCTTTTTGCGCGCCTTTGCGCTCGGCGCGTGCCTGTGGCTGCTCGTATCCTGCGCCAGTGCCGTCGAAAATCCTTCCGTCGGGCTGGCGGATATGCTAAAGCCCACTGGCGGCGATTCAAGCGCCGAAATAAATCTTCGGTTCAACGGCTCGAACGCGCTTAATTTCGTTTACGAACAGCTCGCCATGGGCCCTCGCACTTCTTTTAACGCAAAACAGTTGCCGCTGCGCGATAAATTATGCGAAAAACTCAAGGCGCTCGGTTTCGAGGTAGCCATACAGCCGCTTAAAGGCGCCGGCGGCATGGGAAACGGCGTCGATTTCTATAACGTGATAGCCACGCTTAAATCTCCCGTCAATTCTAAATTAAAGGTATTCGGCGCCCACTACGACACAATTCCCATAGCGCCTAACGACCCCGACCCCGCGATGAAGGCGGTTCCCATTCCCGGCGCCAACGACGGTGCATCAGGCGTCGCGGTTCTACTCGAAGCCGCCCGCGTTATCGCCGAACGAAAAACCGAACTGAAACATTCGATCAGACTGATATTCTTCGACGGCGAAGACTTTTCAACCGGCGGCGAAAATATGCTCTATGGCTCGAAATATTACGCTGCCAATCTGAGCGGCGATGAAATTAAATCTATCGAATATTTCATACTCATCGATATGATAGGCGATAAAGACTTAAATATTTATCAGGACATAAATTCCGTTAACGCCTACCCGCAGCTTACCGCGCATATATTCGAATCGGCTGATAAACTCGGGCTGAAAGGGTTTATCTCCCGGACAAAATACCGGATATTCGACGACCACTTACCTTTTATAAACGCCGGCGTCCCTTCGGCGGTCTTAATCGACTTTGATTTCCCTTACTGGCACACACTTTCAGACACCGGCGACAAAGTATCGGCCGATTCGCTTTCACAAATCGGCCGGCTTCTCGAGTATTTAATATTTAATAATTGAACGAAATTTATATAAGCGTAAATTAAAACGCGGCGGGCCGGTTTTACCGTCCGTCCATTTCCTTGAATTCTTTAAGAAGCTGCTCGAATGTAATTCCCGCGGCTTCGAGCTCCTCGTCTAAAATCGACATAGACTTGTTGCTCTTCCACTGCTGATATTTTTGGGTTTTCCAGTCTTTAATCTCTTCGGCTTTTTTTATTTCATTCTGTTTTTTAAGCGCCAGCTCGTATTGCGCGCGGCGCTTTTTCTCCTCAGCGGCCCTGAGCGCGGCGGCTCGTTTTTTGGCGTCTTTAACGGCGGAAAGAATATTTTCGTTAACCATCGAAGCTATTAATGCGCAATTTTTATTTAAATCGCACATACGCAGGCAAAATACCTCGTGCATCGAAAGAGCGGGACCGCCGCTCATAATTTCATAAGACGCGGCGGCCGAAGCGGCAACCGACATAACGCACAGCAGGTCTTCTTCGTTTTTAGAAAACGCCGCGGCTACTTTAAAGCGAATCGATATATCCGCGTCGCAATTTTTATCGGCGAAGGCGGCGTCTGTATTTTTTAAAATAGCCGTCATTAAATAACTTTCAATTTTCTTTTCGAGCGCCTTCTTTTCTTTAACCTCATAATTAAAGGCATCAGATGCAACCGACAGCTTTATTTTAACTTTAGCCGCCAGTCTGTCGTTAATTTCACCCTCGAATGCCGCCGCTGAAGCTATAAAGCCTGGCAGAACAAATGCCGCGGTCAATACGAGCGCGCAAAAAAAATAAAGACGCTTATTCATCGATTGAAATCTCCTTATCTATGGTTTCTTTAACCGTTTTTTTCTGCGCCGGCCTTTCGTAAGCGGTCTTATCACCATGATCCTTTGTGGACAGGTTCAAGCCCATTGTATTATCGCGCGCGGCTTTTTTAACGGCCTTAGCGAGGCTGAATTCAGCCTGTTTTTTTTTAGTTTTCTTTTTCGCTTTCTTATTAGTCATAATTACTTAATAACTTTATCAACCTGTTTTTTAATTCCCTGGCCGGCTTTCTCGATTAAATTGGCGCCTCCGTCAAATATTTTCCGACCGCCTTCGAGAATTTTATCGCCGGCGTTTTTTATACCGCCGGGGGTTTTGTTCAATTCGTATTCCTTTTTAATAATAACTTTATCGTTATTGACTTTCTCTCTTAAATCGGATGAAGTGCGCTCGAATTCAACGCTGGTTTTCGCCCCGCCGACAACCGTGGAATCGTCTCTGGCATTATCTTCGACGTCTTCGTCTTTAATCATCTTATAGGTGAGCACTTCGTCACTGCCTTCCCCGGCGGGCTTTGCCGCGCTTTCATCCGCGGCCGGACTTTCCACGGCCGGACTTTCCGCGGCTGGCTCTAAAACCGCTTCCAGCGGCAGTTCGTTATTATCGGGCTCGTCTTCGGCGGTAACGTTAATAACTACCGTTTCGGTTTTTTTGGGGACCTTATCGATTTTATTTTCAACGGTCGCTAAAACCATTTCTGCCGCGCTATGGCCCGTGTCAACAGATACGGCTTCCGGTTTTAAAGACGCTTCCGCCGTTTTTTCGGATTTGACTTCGCTTATTATCAATGTCTCGACGGGTTTTTCAGGCTTAACTTCGCTTATTATCGATGTCTCGACCGGTTTTTCAGGCTTAACTTCGGTCATTAAAGACGCCTCCGCCGTTTTTTCGATTTTTGCCTCGCTTATTATCTTCGCTTCAGCGGTTTTTTCAATTTTAGCTTCCGTTACCGTCTTTACCTCCATGGTTTTTTCGGGCCTGACTTCACTTATTATTGCCCCCGAGGTTTTTTCGTTTTTAGCTTCGATCATTAATGACGCCTCGGCCGTTTTTTCAGGTTTAACTTCGGCAGTTATTTTTTTTTCAACCGTAACTGGCTTTTTAACCGTTTTAACTTCTTCGGGAGCCGCTTTTAACTGAGTTTTAGAAGGCCTTTCATCATTTTTTTTAGACGCCTGTTTGTCTTTCGGCTTTACCGGCGAAACGGGTTTTTCTTTCTTTAAATTTTTAAGAGGCGCCGCGCTGAGATCGTTATCGGCAGTTTGACTTTCGACGGCAGGCTTTGGAACGGGGCCGCTTAAAGGCGCGCTCTGGTTGGCTACGTATTTTCCGGCAAAATAAAAGCCGATTATAACGATTAAAATTATCGAGAAATCACGGGCTGTATAAAGCACCCTTTTTTTAATTTCATCGTATTTTTCTTCACCGAAGACCACGCGCACTAAAAACTGCACGATAAACAAAAGCACGGCTATTATTATTATCAGCGTGAGCGGCTCGACTTTAATATTTCTTACGACCCCCGAAGACATCAGCGCGGTCATAAAACCTATAGTAACGATCATAAGACTGAGAATCTCTTTAAACAGCACCAGTTTATCTTTAGGATCGGACATATTATCTCCTGTAACTAGAGCCGGCACGCTTTTAATTCGCGAACCGGCGGGCGGTTAAAACAATTTTTTTGTTAATATGTTAAAATTAACGCTTACAATGTTTGAATAAACTGACAATTTTACAAAATCTGCTAATTCTACCATAAAACCGCAATTAATTCAATAGCGAAGTTAACCGTGGGTGTGCGAAATAAAAATATATT
>DIVV01000198.1:212-16012 GCA_002423385.1 bacterium UBP16_UBA6123 | reverse complement strand
CTTTCTTTTCCCCCGTCACGGTCTTTCGGCGTTCTGCGGTCTTGCGCATATTTTATAAATAACAGGCGAAGTTAAGAAAAAATAATTAAAAATAATATTTGACAACCCATTAAAAAAATGATAAAATCTAAATAATCAAAAAGTAAGTAAGTGATTACTTACTTACTTTTACAAAATTTAATCCGGTTATATTATGGGAGAAACTATGAAATCAAAAAACGGCAATAAAAAAAAGGACGCGTTGTGCGGATTTGAAGAGAACGCGAAAATTTGCGATTACGAAAACATATCAGAGGCGCTTAATAATGCGTCTGAGGACGGACGCCGCAATTCCTCCGGGCCTGAAACCAGGCCTCAAAAGCGTTTTGAGCGCACGCACGCGGCAATATTAAAATCGGCCGCCGGGCTTTTCGCACACAAAGGATTCAAAGGCGCCACCACGCGCGATATAGCCGCCGGCGCCGGCGTCACCGAAATAACTTTATACCGTCATTTTAAATCCAAAGAAGAAATTTTTATAGAAATCATTAAAAATATGAGTTTGTTGAGCATGGCTGACGATTTGTCTGATGCGGGCTCAAATCTGGATATAAAAAGCAAATTAGAACTGATAGCCTTAAAGTTTATAACGCTGTTTCAAAGCCGGTCGAACGAGTTCAGAATAATGCTTTCTGAAACTATTACCAGGCCGGATATGTCGCAAATGTTTTTTGAAAACATCCCCAGTCGTGGAATTCAATTGCTTTCTAAAATAATGCAAAAAGAAATAGAGCGCGGAATTTTCAAAAAAGCCGATCCTAAACTTTTAGCCAGAGCTTTTATCGGGATGTTTTTAGCCTATAATCTCATGCAGGAAATATTTTTAGGCAAAGAACGCGACCCGCAGGACCCGAATGAAATCACGCGCGTATTCACCGAAATATTTTTAAACGGCGCGTTAAAAAAATAATAAACAACAATAATATTTTCAATTTTTTTTGATAAAAGAGGTATGAGTTAAAATGAAAATTAATTTTCAAAATCGTAAGTTAATAAGCGCTTTTATATTACTTTTTTTCACGGCGTTATTTTTTTTCGGACGCGCGCCCGTTTACCGCGCCAATCTCACCGCCGCCGATATAAATTCAAACGGCATAGAAATATCCGGCATAATCGAATATAAAAAAATCGGGCTTTCATTTAAAAATCCCGGAAAAATAGAGCGCCTGAATGTTGACGAAGGGTTTATGGTTAAAAAAGGCGATTTAATAGCCTCTTTAGATATAAGCGAACTTTCCATCCAGAAAAGAAAAGCCGAAAACGCCCTATTATATGTAGAATCGCTAAAACCTCAGTTAGAATTAATGATCTCTTTTCAAAAAGCCAGCTATGAAAGCCAGAAAATGCTTGCCGCGGCAAATCTTAACGCCGCAAAAGCGCGCCTCGACGAAGCCGTCGCCGGAAACCGCGAGCAGCAGATTGAACAGGCCAAAGCTTCTATGAATAAAGCTTTTATCGAATTCGACAAACTTTCTAAAGATTATAAACGCTACGTCGAACTGAGCAAATCCGGCTCGGTGACGAGCCAGTCGCTCGACACCATAAGATCGCAACTCTTAGCGGCGGAACAGCTTAAACTCTCCGCCGAAGAGCAATACAATTTATTAAAAGCCGGAGCGCGCCGCGAAACTATTGAATTAATGAAAGCGGGCGTAGCCCAGGCGGAAGCGCAGATCAAAGGCGCCGAAGCGCTCGCGTTTCAGGCAAAAAAAGCCGAATGCGACTTAGAGTCGTTAATGCGCGAAATCGAAGTCAAAAAAGCCGATATCGAATCTATCGACAATAAAATATCGGAAGCCTCGCTCACCGCTCCGCAGGACGGAATGATAATTGAAAAAATAAGCGAAACTTCCGAAGTAGTCGGAGCCGCTTCATCGATAGCCGTACTGGCTAATTTAACGGATGTATGGGTACGCGGCTACATTCCAGAAGAAGATATGGGCAAAATAAAAATCGGACAAAAAGCCGTTGTAATTTCAGACAGTTTTAAAGATAAAACCTATGACGGCCATATTTCATATATATCGCCTGAAGCCGAGTTCACGCCAAAAAACGTGCAGACGAAACGCGAAAGGGTAAAACTTGTTTATCGCGTTAAAATCAACGTGGATAACAGTTCGCGTGAGTTAAAACTCGGAATGCCCGTGGACGTAAAAATAAAATGTGATTTATAATAATTATGAAAAACGATTCTAAATATAATTTAAATAACGGCCCCGCCATATTCGTAGAAGGGCTGCACAAAAAATTCGGTTCCATAGACGCTCTTGCCGGCGTTTCATTCGAAGTGGCGCGCGGGGAAATATTCGGTGTGCTCGGCCCTGACGGCGCCGGCAAAACCACTCTGATGCGCATTCTTGCCGGATTAATGGATTACGGCGATGGAAGCGTGCGCGTGGCGGGATTCGATTTAAAAACCGAGCAGCCCGGCTTAAGCGATCTGATAGCGTATATGCCGCAGCGCTTCGGCTTATATGAAGACCTTACCGTCATGGAAAATATTTTATTCTACTCTGATCTATACGACATGTCTCGTGGCGCGGCTCTTGACGCCCGTATCGAAGAACTTCTCGAATTCTGCCGGATGGCCCCGTTTAAAAACAGGCTCGCCGGAAAGCTGTCTGGCGGCATGAAACAAAAGCTCGGACTTACATGCGCGTTAGTTCACACGCCGCAGTTACTGCTATTAGACGAGCCTACCAACGGCGTAGATCCAGTCTCACGGCGCGAATTCTGGAAAATATTAAATGAAATGCGCAAAAGCGGCCTTACTATTTTTGTATCGACGACCTATCTCGACGAGGCAGAGCGCTGCAATCGGATCGCCTTTATCAATCACGGCCGCATCGGCTCGATCTCGACTCCGCAGCAATTAAAAAAATCATCGCAAAACCTTTTATGGCGGCTCGAAGTAAGCGATAAATTCAGGGCGGTCGAAGTATTTAAAAATGTAGAAGAAATCATATCCGCGCTTGTAATGGGCCCTGCGATACATATATTCACTAAAAAAGACTGCGCGAAAGACGCCGTCGAAAAAATCGTAAGAAACGCTCTCGCGCCGCTTGGAATACAACTATATTCGATCGGCGAATGCGAAGCTAACCTCGAAGATATATTCATAGAAAGAATGACGTAAAAATGGTGAAATTATGAACGAAGAACCGGCAGTTTTCGTGAAAAACCTTTATAAAAAATTCGGTGATTTTAACGCCGTTGACGGGATCAGCTTTGAAGTCAAAAAAGGCAGTATTTTCGGTTTTTTAGGCCCCAACGGCGCCGGAAAATCGACCACTATTAAAATGCTGTGCGGCCTTTTAACGCCGAGCGCAGGCAGCGGCTCGATCGGCGGCTTTGATATAATGAAAGACACGGAAAGCATTAAAAAAAATATCGGCTATATGTCGCAAAAATTTTCGCTTTACGACGATCTGAGCGTATTTGAAAATATAAAATTTTTCGGCTCGCTCTACGGCCTCTCCGGCGCCGTACTTAACGAACGTGCCGCTATGGCGCTTAAACTCGCCGACCTTGAAAACAAACGCGACTTAATCACTAAAAATCTTCCCGGCGGCATCAAGCAGCGGCTCGCGCTGGGATGCGCTATCCTTCATAAACCGCGTTTTCTTTTCCTCGACGAGCCGACTTCAGGCGTCGATCCTATTTCGCGCCGTAATTTCTGGAGCGTTATCCATGAATTCGCTTCATCGGGCATAACGGTTTTTGTAACGACGCATTATATGGAAGAGGCTGAATACTGCGACTATCTAGTTCTAATATATAAAGGAAAAGTGATCATATCGGGAACTCCCGCCGGCCTTAAAACCGGAAATACCACGGATAATATCTTTAAAATAGATTCCTGCTCGCCGGCCGATTTATATGAACTTCTTTGCCGCCGAAAGGAATTCAGCGAACTTAATATCTTCGGCGGCTCGCTTCACGCCGTCAGCACGCTCGATAAAAACGCGAACGAAGAAATAATTAAAAATATATGCAAAGAAAATAATATAGTTTTTAATTCTATCGAAAAAATAACTCCTACGCTCGAAGATATTTTCGTTCTTGCCATAGCCGCCGCAGACAGAGCCGCCGACACGAAAAAAGAGGTGTTTAGCCTGTGATGAATATTAAAAGAGTTAAAGCGATAGCGCACAAGGAATTCATCCATATTTTACGCGATTCGAAAAGCCTTTTCGCATCGATATTCATTCCGGTAATGCTTTTAGTTCTTTTCGGCTGGGCGCTGAATCTCGACGTGGATAAAATCGAAACGGTTATCTGCGACTTCGACCGCTCGCCTAAAAGCCGCGAATTAATTTCGCGCATCGCCAAAAGCCGTTTTTTTAACGTGGTGGATTATACCGACACTATGGCCGACGCCGAGCAGCATATAATGTACGGACGAGCCGCGATAATGCTTAGCGTTCCCGCCGGCTTCGGGCGCGATCTGGCAAAAGGCGATTCACCGGTCGTCGGAGTAGCCATAGACGGATCGGATGCAAACCGCGCCACCATCGGGCTCGGATATTTAAGCAATATGATCTCTATTTTTTCAAACGAACAGCTAAACGACAAAATAAGGGCTTCAGGAATTAAAAAAATCGATCAACCGCTCGAAATGCGTCAGATAGTGTGGTTCAATCCCGAACTCGAAAGCAAAAACTATATAGTGCCGGGTCTTATAGCCGTAATTATGACGGTAATCGCCGCTATGATCACATCGCTTACCATTGCCCGCGAGTGGGAAAAAGGCACCATGGAACAGCTTATTTCAACTCCGATCCGCGGCCGTGAGCTTATAACCGGAAAACTTATACCATATATCGTAATAGGCTATATCGACGTTTTCATATCCGTTTTTATGAGCGTAATCTTTTTTAAAGTGCCGTTCCACGGCTCATATTTAACATTATTCATAATGTCTTCAATTTTTTTGATAGGCGCGTTATCCATGGGAATTTTAGTGTCCATAGCGGGCAAAACCCAGCTTTTAGCCAACCAACTTTCTTTGCTGATAGCCTTTCTTCCCGCTTTTCTGCTTTCGGGATTCGCCTTTACTATTGAGAATATGCCCGTAATTCTTCAATTTTTATCTAAATTATTTCCGGCGACTTATTTCGTTAAAATTCTTAAAAGCGTATTTTTAAAAGGCGTTGGTTTTAATATTTTATTTTACGATATGGCGATGCTTTCGTTGTATTGCCTGATTTTATTCGCCGTGGCAAATAAAAAATTCAAGAAAAGACTTGAATAACAAATATATTCGAATTTTATAACGAGGTATCGAGGTATTTATGATTTCAATCAATATAATTATACAGATCTTAATTAAAGAGCTCAACCAGACCTTTCGCAATCCGCGCTTAGCCGTGCTTCTTTTCATTCCGCCGATCGTGCAGCTTATAGTTTTCGGTTACGCTGTCAATTTCGACGTCAAAAACATTAAAACGGCAATTATAGACTATGATAAAACCCCGGCGTCGCGTGAATTCATAGCTCATATCGAATCGAATAAATACTTCAAAATCGCCGCGTACTTAGATAACAGCGATTCGATCGCTCACCAGATCGATAAAGGCGGCATATCGTGCGCCGTCGTAATTTCCGAAGGGTTCTCGCGCGGCATCGAAACAGGGAGAACCGCTCTGGTACAGGTCATACACGATGGCATCGACTCTAACAACGCCATCACCGTCAATAATTACTTAAATATGATATCTTATAAATATCTTAAAAACATACAGGTATCCAGAATAAAAAAAATCAATGAAAAACTGGCCGCCGCGGGTAAAGCGCAGATTAAAATAAACGCTATAGCAGTCGAGGCGCGCGCGTGGTTCAACGAATCTTTAGAGTCTAAAGACTTTTTCGTGCCGGGAATTATCGGAAATATCTTAATGATTATAACAATAACGCTCACATCGATGGCGATAGTGCGCGAAAAAGAGATCGGAACAATCGAGCAGTTGCTTGTAACGCCGGTTAAACCGATCGAGATCATTATCGGAAAAACTCTTCCGTTCATGCTTATCGGAATAGTGCAGGCGGCCATAGTAGTAATAGTGGCGGTTTCATGGTTTGAAATACCCGTGCGCGGCAGTTACGCCCTTCTTCTTTTGGGCGTCGTGATTTTTTTATTAAGCAATCTCGGAATAGGTATTTTTATATCTACTATAAGCCAGACTCAGCAGCAGGCAATGCTAATAACCACATTCGCCATTCTGCCGGCGTTCACGCTGTCGGGATTCGTTTTTCCGATAGTCAATATGCCCGAAATAGTACAATATATGACTCTGCTGATACCGTTGCGCTATTTTTTAATAATAATGCGCGGCGTTTTTTTAAAAGGCGTCGGAATGCAGGTGCTCTACCCCCAATACGCCGCCCTGACGATCATTTCGCTCGCCATTCTCACTTTTTCGGTGTTGAGGTTTCGGCGCACCATAGATTAAAATATGAGTAACGCCCGCTTATTTCTTTTCTTTCTTTTTATAATTTTTTTTGAATTCTTCGTCGCTTTCAGCGTGGTGGCGGATATCTTTACCCTGGTGGTAGTAAATGGCGTCTTCCGCTATATCGGTGGCCATATCGCCTATTCTTTCAAGGCTTTTAGCTATCATCATCAAATTAAGCGCGCGTTGTATATTATCGGGGGATTCCTGCATATAAGTAAGAAGCTCACGGTGTATCTGGTCGCGAAGATTATCGATAACGCTGTCATTAATACATATAGCGCGCGCCGCGTCCATGTCGGCGTTATATACGGTTTCAATGGCCGAGCTCAGGGCGTCTATGGCCATTTCGGTCATGCGCGGCAGATCGATTAAAGGTTTGAGTTCTGCAACCGTTATAAGATAGTCGACTTTTTTCGATATATTAATCGCTTCGTCAGCGGTGCGTTCCAATACCGAATTAATTTTACGCGCCGCTAAAACGAAACGGAGATCCGCGCCCATGGGCTGGCGCAAAGCTATTATCTTCCAGCTTAGATCGTCTGTAAGCATTTCATATTTATTAACCGATTCTTCCATATCGTTAACTTTTGAATATAAACTTTTATCGCGGCGCACGAGCCCTTCCATAACGTCTTTTACCATCGAGCGCGCGGTGACGGTCATTTCGTTTATCATAGCCTTGAGGCCTTCGATTTCTTTATCTAACGCTTTTACCATAATTTTACCTCGTTCAATTAAAATAATACCGCTATGTTATCATCCATAGTGGCCTGAAATATAATCATCGGTGCGCTTATCGCGCGGATTGGAAAATATGTCGGCCGTTTTAGAATACTCGACAAGCTCGCCCATAAGCATAAAACCTGAATAATCCGAAACGCGCGCCGCCTGCTGCATGTTATGAGTAACGGTAATAATGGTGTAGTTTTTTTTAAGCTCGCGCATCAATTCTTCTATACTCAAAGTCGCTATAGGATCGAGCGTTGAGCAGGGTTCGTCCATTAAAAGTATTTCCGGCTCCACCGCCACGAGTCTTGCTATGCAAAGCCTCTGCTGCTCGTCGGCCTGGAGTTCAGTCGCTTTTTTATCGAGCCTGTCTTTAAGCTGGTCCCACAATCCGACCGCACGAAGCGACGATTCGACAAGACTGTCGAGTGTTTCTCTATTTTTTTCACCATGCACGCGCGGGCCGAATTTAATATTATCGGCTATCGAAAGCGCGAACGGGTTTGGATGTTGAAACACCATACCTATCCGTTTTCTTAAAAGAGTTATATCGACGCCTGCGCCGAATATATTTTCGCCATTAAATAAAACCTCGCCGCTAACCCGCGAGCCTTCTATTAAATCCGACATCCGGTCAAGCGCCTTAAGTAAAGTGGACTTGCCGCAGCCGGAAGGTCCTATCAGCGCGACTATTGAATTGCGGCAGATATCCATGCTGACGCTTTTGAGCGCGTGAAAATCGCCGTAATAATAATCGAGGCCGGATATTTTTAATATCGGCGCTTCGCCTTTGTCATAGGCCGTTATGCCATTCGTCATATTTTGCCGTCCTTTTAACCAAACCTTCCGGTGATATAATTTTCGGTCCGCTCATCGCGCGGCGTTGTAAATATTTTTGAAGTGTCATCATGCTCGATAAGCCTGCCCATCAAAAAGAAAGCCGTTTTATCGCCCACGCGCGCCGCCTGTTTTACATTGTTGGTGACGAGTATAATACAATACTTACTTTTAAGCGCGATGAGCGTTTCTTCTATTTTAGCCGTTGAAACCGGATCGAGCGCAGAGGTAGGCTCGTCGAGCATTATTATATCCGGGCGCATGCTGAGAACTCGGGCTATACAGAGTCTCTGCCGCTGCCCGCCCGAAAGCGAAGCCGCCGGGCTCTGCAAGCGGTCCTTGACTTCCTCCCACACGTAAGCGTCTTTCAAGGCCGATTCGACGAGCTCGTCTAAAGATGGTTTCGAGTTATTGCCGGCAAGCCGCGGGCCGTAGGCGATGTTTTCATAAATCGATAACGGCAAAATGACCGGCCGCGCAAATACCATTCCCGCTTTGCGACGAAGGGCGGTAATATCTATATTGCTCGAAGCATAAACCGGAGCGCCGTCTATTAATATATCACCGCCCGGCACGAAATTGGGATGAAGGTCGTTAAGCCGGTTAACCGAGCGCAATAAAGAAGTCTTACCCGAACGCGAAGGGCCTATCACGCTTAAAATTTTTTTATCTCCGACGCTCAAATTTATCCCGCTCAGCGCTTCGACAATCGCGCCGCCCGGCTTATCCGGCAGAAAAGACACGCTAAAATTATCGAAACGCACTTTAGCGGCGGAAAGATTTGTTTCCGACATATTATTCTTATTTAAATTAGTATCCATAAATTCTTTCATATAACATCAAGTTTTTTTACCGGCTATGAATTTATTCATCAATGCGTAGGTAATAATATTAATTAATAAAATAAAAATAATAAGAACGAGGGCAGTGGCGAAAGCCCGCTCCATCGAGATTCCCTCGCGCGCTATTATATAAAAATGGACGGCGAGCGTGCGTCCCGATTCGAGTATGGATTCAGGCGTTGCCAGCGCCGATCCCGCGGTAAAAATAACGGCCGCCGTTTCGCTTATCGAACGGCCCACGCCGAGTATCACTCCGGTAATTATACCCGGAACGGCCTGCGGCAGAACAATTTTAGTAATAGTCTGCCAGCGCGTCGCTCCTAACGAATAACTAGCCTCACGTAATTCATAAGACACCGACTTTATCGCCTCTTCAGAAGTACGGATTATAGTCGGCAGTATCATAAAAGTCATGGTAAGCGCGCCCGAAAGCAGGCACCAGCCGAGTTTTAAATAAATAACGAATAAAACGAAACCGAAAAGTCCGAATATAATAGAAGGCACGCCCGCCAGGCAGTCCGAACCGAAGCGCACGATTTTAGTAACGGCGCTTTCGGTAGTATACTCGCAAAGATATATAGCGGTTCCCACTCCCAGAGGCGTAGCGATCATTGAAGAAAGCGCCGCCAGATAGAAAGTCGAAACGATGGCGGAAAAAATGCCGCCTTCACGGCCCATATCACGGGGATTTTCGAAAATAAAGGTCATGGTAAGCGAACCGGCGCCCTTATAAGCCACGTAAATAATCACGAATAAAAGCACCGCGATGGCCGATAAAGCCGCCAATCTTAAAATATTAACGGCGATTTTTTCTTCAGTGCGGGAATTCAATTACCTCACCGCCCTTTTAATAACGCGGGTAGCAAGAATATTAAGCGCCATTATTATAACGAATAAAATTACGCCGGTGGCAAAAAGCGCCTGCCGGTGCATGCCGGAGGCGTAACCCATTTCGAGGGCTATATTGCTTGTTAGCGTTCTGACCGGATCAAGCGGAGAAAGCGGTATAATAAGAGAATTGCCAGCGATCATTATAACGGCCATAGTCTCGCCGATAGCGCGTCCCATTCCGAGTATCACGGCCGCGATTATGCCGGAGCCGGCCGCAGGCACGACCGCCATTTTAACCGCCTGCCAGCGCGTGGCGCCCAGGGCGAGCGCGCCTTCCCGGTAGGAATCGGGCACGGCGCGAAGCGCGTCGTATGAAATACTCGTTATCGTCGGCAGCACCATTATTCCAAGAACGATCGAACAGCCGAGAACCGAGAATCCGTTTCCGCCTATATTATTTTTTATAAAAGGCACCAGAACCGTAACGCCTATAAAACCATAAACTACGGAAGGTATTCCGGCAAGAAGCTCTATGGCCGGCTTAACTATGGCGCGAGTGGTGCGCCCGGCAAATTCGGCCAGATATATCGAGCAGCAGAGAGCGAACGGAACGCTTACAAGCATCGCGCCCGCCATAACCGCGAACGAGCCCGCTATCATAGGAAATATCGAAAATATTCCTCTGGACGGCTTCCATTTCATGCCGAAAATAAAATCAAAAAAGCCCGTTTTGAAAATAACGGGCAGGCCTTCCGCAAAAATAAAGACGGTTATAAGAGTAAGAGCGCCTATAGAAGATAACGCGGTCAATAATAAAATTTTTGATATGAACGCTTCCCTGACAGCCTGCTTCATAAAACCGGAACCAGCCCTTCAGCCTTTATGATGGCGATACCCTCTTCGGATCGTATATAATTCATGAATTCGCGCGCGGCGCCCTGCGGCTCTTCTTTACTCAAAAATAAAAAAGGCCTTATCACTTTATATTTTCGTGAAATATCCGCTTCCGTAAAACTTTTCGTTTCGGGCTTTATACCGTCTACGGCAAGCGCCTTCACTTTTTGATTAAGGCTGCCGAATGAAATATATCCTATCGCGTCTATATCGTTAGCGACTATCTCGCGTATCGAGCCCGTCGAATCCTGAACAAGCGCACGGGCCGCTATTTCAACGGTCCCCATTATAAGTTCTTCGAAAGCGCCGCGTGTGCCCGAACCGTCTTCGCGCGTTAATACCGTAATAACGCCGCATTCGCTCGAAGCGTTAATTTTATTCCACGCGGTTATATCGAAAGCAAAAATTTTACGGATCTCATCCCTTGAAATATTTTCGATGTGATTTTGCGGATTAACGATCATTACTATCGCATCATAAGCGACGGTAAAAGTTTTCAAATGCGATTCAGAAGCCACCAGATCGCGAGACGACATGCCTATATCCGCCGCGCCGCTCAGGGCGGCCTGCACGCCGGCCGAAGAACCTCCACCCTGTATCTCTATTTTAATATTGGGATGTTTTTGCATAAAATGCTCGGATAGTTTTTCGGCGATCGGTTGAACTGAGGTCGAACCGGCTATCATTAGTTTTTTTGTCTCGCAATAACCGGGAGCGCACAGACAATAAAATACGGATAAAATTACGAGCGCAATTATAGCTTTAAAACTGCCAGGGCTGAAATTAACCTTGAAATTATAATTTTGAAAACTATAATCTTTATTAAATAGTTTATTATGCAGTTTCATTAAAATCCTTCCGTAAAAATATCCGTTTAAAAATATTTTTACAAAATGCCTTTAAAAATCAACTGCATTTTATCATATCGATTATAGCAATGCAAGTTTTTTTATTTTGTTTTATTTTATTTTGTTTATGGTTATATTTATAGAATAGCTTATTATTATATAGATGTGATTAATTTTGAGAAGAAATAACGTAATATAAATGTTTTGATTATTTATACGCTAAATTCCGCCGGTAAAGCTGATTAGATTATGCTTTAAAGACGCGTTCGATAAATTCTTTAATCTTCGAGCAGTTATTGTTAATATCAACGTTTAAAACAAGACTGTTAAATTCAAGCGCTTCGGCTTCCGAGCAATAAAAATTAACCTTAAAAACCTCTTCGATGAACATCGGACTGGCGTTATTAGTGATCATAACTACCGCCTCCTAACATTAAAATTAATTTCAACCGCGTTTCAAACCTCTAATATAATTATCGTCATCGATTACGGTGTTGATTAATTTTATTTATTAGTACCGCTGACCGGTTTATATTCACTAACTCCTTCATCTAATAGTTTTTTAAAATCGCTCAATTTATTGAATCCGGCTAAATGTGAAGGGCACATCCTGCAATCGCCGGAGCCGAATTTAGGAAGGTAAAAATTAGCGTTAATAATAATTTTACGATTTCGGCGGCATTCTTTATAAGCCGCCTCGCCCTCATAGTAATAAGCCGCCTCGAACGACGAAAGCGGGTGCGACGACAGATAATCGATATGCCACCTTATTTTTTTATCTTTTTTGATATGACGGTCAAGACGCGCTTTAAGCGCGCGTTGCGCAGTGCCCGTGTAGGCGTAGTAGCCTTTTACGAATAAATATTGCCCGGCCGCGCCTACCTTAGCAATAAAATCTTTTTCAACCTTAAAAACGATATGATAAATTCCGCTTTCACTGCCGTCCAGATCGATCAACGCCTTTCTTTTTAATCGCCAGTCATATAAAAGGGGCCGCCGGATTTTTTATAATTAAATCAGGCGGCCCGGTATATTCTTTTAATTTAATATTGCCCGCTCATATTATTTAGTGCTTTTTTTAGCCGGCGCATCCGTTTTATTTTCTTTAGGCTCAGGATAAATTACGCTGAGGACGAATTTATTCTGGTCGAAATATTTGCGCGCGACGCGCTGGATATCTTCGCGCGTGGGCGATAGAACGTTTTGCAGATATTCGTCTTCGAATTTAGCTCCAAGGCCGAGACCTTCCCACAGACTCAAAAATTCGGCCTGATCTTCCATTGTATTGCGCTGGAGAGCGTAATTGCCGACAAGTTTATTTTTAGCGCGGCTGTACTCTTCTTCAGTTATCAGTTCATTTTTAAAGTCTTCTATTTCACGCTTTAAACCGGCAACGGCCTGATCGTATTTTTGCGGCTGCGTGCCCATTAAAGATATAAGCGCCGAATTACCGCGAAGCGTCTGGTAATAAGCGGTTACCTGATAAGCTAAAGATTCCTTATCGCGCAGATTATGAAAAAGCCTCGAGCTCATGCCGCTGCCAAGCACGGTAGAAAGCATTTTTAGCGCGCCGTAATCTTTGCTTTCGACGCCGTCAGTGACAAAACCGTAATAAATAAAGGCCTGCGCCTTGTCTTTGATTTCTTTAGCTTCGCGCGGAGCGGTGAACGGCTTAACGCCTTCCGCTATTTTTTTATTGGCTTCTTCGAATATTTTTAGAGCCGCGGGAGCCGGTTTCATAGCGCCGAATCTTTTTTCAACGGCCTGTTTAACAAAATCGTATTCAACGTTGCCGACGGTCACAAAAGTCATATTATCAGGCACGAATATATTTTTATGCCACTTAACGATATCGTTTCTATTGATCTTAGGAACCGATTCGACGCTGCCGTAATGGTGCAGGGCGTAAGGATGGCCCGCAAACATGGTTTTATAGAAAAGTTTGGCGCACGCCGCGTCCATTTTATCGTTTTCGGCTTTAAGAGCACCTACTAAAAACTGTTTTTCTTTTTCAACTTCCGCGGGCGGAAAATTCGAAGTTAAAACACATTCGGCGAGAATGTCGAAATTTTTCTCGAAAGCCTTAACGGTAGATACAAGCGTTATACTGCCCATATTTTTGGATACGTCAGTTTTAAAAATCGCGCCTGTCTGCTCTACGCTTCTGGCTATATCTTCCGCTTTCATTTTAGCGTTGCCTTTTTTTATTAAATCAAATAAAAGACAGGATATACCGTTATTTTTTTCGGTTTCATAAACGGAACCCGCCCTGGCCGAAAGTTTTAATACTATAATATCAGCCGAGGTATTTTTGCGATAAATTAATTTAATGCCGTTAGCCAGCTTATCTTCAGTGATCGCACTGCCGCTTTTTATCTGTTCGATAAGTGATTTAATGGCTTCGTCAGTGGACGGGCCGGCAATCTGATGCACTGGAACGGGTTGCGGAGCAGGCGTTGAAACCGCGGGTTCGGAAACGGCGGGCGGTTCGGCCGCTACAGGCTGTGAAGGCTGCTCGGCAGAAGCTGGCTGCTCGGATGCGGGCGCTGCCGGCTGTTCCGCTACAGGTTGTTCGGCTACAGGTTGTTCGGCAGGAGCGGGCTCTGCCACGGGCTGTTCGGCAGGTGCGGTTTTTGCCGCAGGCGCTGAAGGTTCAGATGCCGACGCGGCTGGCGCCTCGGTTTTTACTTCGGCCGTCTGTGCCAGAAGAGGCGAGCCATTTACCGATGCTATTAAAAACATAACCGTCAATATTAAAGATAAAGTTTTAAATATCGTATTATTTTGCAAGTTTACCGACCTCCATTTTCTTTACATTCTGTTTAGGTTCAATGAGAATAAATACATGGCTTTGCGGTTTTAAATATTTTTCAGCGCATGCAATTACCTCTTCTTTAGTAACTTTTTTAATCCTGTCAAGATAGGTGTTGTATTTATCTATATCCGAAAGAGTTACCATTTCGCCGAGAAATTCAGCCATATTATCGTAATTTTGATGCGCCAATATAAACGAAGTCTCAATCTGGTTTTTCGCTTTTTCAAACTCGTCATCGGTAATCGTGCCTTTTTTCAAATTCTGGATTTCAGCAAAAAATAACTCACGCGCTTTATCCATATTTTTAAGATCGCCTATCATAAAAGCCACAAAAGCCCCGCTGGAAGCAAAATTCCAGTTAGCGCACGATATGGCTTCGACGAGTTTATTTTTTTCTTTCAAAACCATATTAAGACGCGAAGATGTGCCGTAGCTCAATATAGCGGTTAAAACGTCGAAAGCCGCCACATCGTCGGAAACGGCGGAAACTCCGCGATAAGCTATCGCCGCATATGTTTTTTCGGTATCCATGGACATTTTTTCATAACGCGGCTTTTCAATCGGCGGTTCATAAGAAGCGTCGAGAGATTCGTTTGCAGAATATTCCGTGTTAATATCTTTCAGCGCTTCTTTAATTTTAGCGATAGCCGCTTCTGGCTTAATATTGCCGACAACTATAAAAGACATGTTTTTAGGATGATATTTTTCTTTGTAATATTGATAGATAACGTCACGCGATACGTTCTGGATAACCTGCTCATAACCGATTACCGGATAAGCATAACTAAGGTTATCAAAAAGATTTTTATGTATGCTTTTAAATAAAACGCGATACGGATTATCTTCGCCCATTTTAATTTCTTCGATTACTACCTTTCTTTCTTTTTCAACTTCTTCAGGCACTAAAGCTGAATCGAGAACGCCGTCAATTTGAATTTCGAGCATTTTATCGAAATGACAGGATGCGCCGGTTACCTGATAAAAAGTATAATCGTAATAGGTCGCGGCATTATTGCTGGCTCCTATGGCGTCTAATTCACGGTCAATCTCTCCGACTTTGCGTTTTTTGGTACCCTTAAAAAGAAGATGTTCTAAAAAATGAGACATGCCGCGTGTTTTATAACTTTCATGTACCAGACCGGTTTTCACCCAAATCTGAATAGCCACCAAAGGACTGTTATTGTCTTCGAGCACGTAAACTTTCGCCCCGTTCGGAAGCGCTTCGGAAACAACGCTCGATTTCGCCGCCGCCAGGTTCGCCGACAATATAAGTATCATCAAAGCGAGAATAAAATTTTTCAACTTCATAACTACCTCCCCTAATAATTTATTATGCAAAGCATAAAATAACTGATTTTTATAAGTGGTCATTATAAAATAAATACTAACCCATGTCAACAAAAATAGTAATCATTCTTAATTATTTTTTTGCTTTTTTTTGCTTTTTTATTTTTTTCAAATCTGCCTCTCATTTATAAGACCGATTAAAGGCCGCTTTAAGACCGCGACGGGG
>DIVV01000198.1:0-184 GCA_002423385.1 bacterium UBP16_UBA6123 | reverse complement strand
TATTTGCTGCCAGCTTCGAAGTTTTCTAATAACCTCTTTTTAAAATTCCTTTTACTCCTTAACTCCTTAACTCTTTCTTCTTTTCTTCTTTTATTCTCTCTTTTTATGTTTTATGTTTTATGTTTTTCATAGCTATAAACTTTTTTCACGCTGTTTGTTAGTTTTGCCATCGCGCGCATGCGCG
>DIVV01000161.1 GCA_002423385.1 bacterium UBP16_UBA6123 | reverse complement strand
AGAAAGGGTTGCTAACCCTTTCTCTCCCTCCCTGACTCGTTACCTGTTATATATAACAGTATTCAAATAATCGAATATTTCGTTCAGTACCATAGTGTGGTCGCCGTTGTGCATTTTAATGAGTGCGAGCATTATAAATTCGTTGAAGTAAGTCTGAAGCGGTATATAGTAAAAAGGGGTAAAATTGCCGCCGAATAAAATATTTCTTTTATAAATAAAATCTCTTTTAAACGGTTTCAGCGTGCCAAGATGCGAGTAAAAAACCAGGTCGCGCGCTTCGGTTAATTTGCCGGCTTTAAAGTATATCCATGAATATAGCGCGGCGTTTAATTGTTTGTTGGGGCTTTTGAATACATTGTTTAAATTTGCGATTGCCAGATCATAATTTTTATCTGAAAAGGCTTTCAGGTTGATCAGGTAATTTTTAAGGGTTTCGTCGTTATCGAATAGAGCTAAATTAAGTTCGTTGCCGTAGAGAAAATGGTCTATGATTGTAAATAAAGGGTTATTTGCGCCCATAAATTTATAAAAATTAGCTTTTACCGCTTCGTATTCGAGGTTCTGGCCATGTTTCCAGATAGCCGGGAGTAAAAAAGCGACGGTGGATAAAATCTCGAACTGCTGGCGGTACTGTATGGATTTTTCTTCGAATCCTTTAACCGGTATATATTTCGAAGCGTATTTAACCGATTGGATGGCGCTGCTAACGCCGCTTTCCAATATTTTATCGGCTTTGTGGATATCGTAGTTCAGTGCGGCTTTATAGCTTATGGTAATATAGGGAAAATATTTATTCAATTCGATTTCTTTGGATTTACCGTGGGCGGTAAGGCTGATTTTATCGATATCGGTTCTTAAATAATTATTTATATTTATGTATATTTTTAAAGCATTTTTTGAGTATAGATCGCTTACTTTAGCCAATGAAAAAGCCGGATCGAGAAGAAGCGTATTCAATGATGATTCGATAAAGTCTTCATCGGCGCCTGCGTTTAAATAAGTGGATTGAACAGATGAGTCATTAACGCCGCGTTCGGGAAATGAGATCAGTTCCGGCGAAATACCTTTAAGTTTGGCTTCAATTAATGACAAATTAGTTTTCGAGTGAATGTCGAATTTGAAAACTTTTTGGATCTCCTTTAATAAATCGGCCGCTTCGATAATATTATTGTTATTAGTAAATTTTGAGCCCTTGACGAATTCGGAGATAACAAGCATATAACTTTTATTGAGAAGGTAAGCGATATTCCCGGGATCGTTATTTATGGCAATATCGAAATATTTTAAAGCATTTTTAGATGAAAAAGAGAAAGTTTTTCCGATTCCGGCTTCGTTGGCTCTTTCGGCGGCGTAATAATACATTCCTTTATAGCCATAAAAAGTAAAAATGATTAACAGGCTCGCAAAAATTTTTAATAAATAAGGATTGTTAATAGATGTTGTTATTGTTGAAGGGTTTTCAACGCCGGCATGTTGCCGGGCGGGAGCATTATGAAAACATAACAAATAAGAAATAAAAAAGGATATAGTTAAAAAGTGCCATGCGAATAATTCATTTAAGAAATCGTTGGTAAAATTACTGAATATCAAATTTTTCAAAGGCGCCAGGGAGAGTGAAAAAAAGAATATAATGAATAAATTTAGTTTATAACTTTTAAGGCATGCTATATCGAGCATTTCAACTCCGGAAGTTCTGGAAACATATATCGCTAAAATTGAATATATTAGCATGGATATGGCCGGAATGACATAATGCGGAGAGAATGATGAATTTGTAAATACCGACACGAGCATAAAAAGAACGCCGTAGTTTAAAGCGGTTAAACGATAATCCGAAGATAAATTAGTATTTTTAAGTGATTTAACTATTTTGACCGCAATTAGTATTAAAGGAAGGAGGTAAAGGAAAGTTCCGATAAGTCCTATATTACAAAGTTTTTCAAGCAGGAAATTATGCGCATCGATCATCGAATATGGAGCGATTTCAAGAATAGCGTAAACAGAACCGGCGGGTCCTACGCCTAAGAGTGGGTTTTTTAAAAATAATTTGAAACAGTTGGTCCATATTTCGGCGCGTGAGCCGAGTGATTCAAAAGTCTGCCGACTGAAAAGCCCCTGTATTCGTTCGAAGTGATTTGGAAGCAGAAAATAAATAGTCAGTAATCCGGCCATGGTTATGAGTATGAAGTGTCCGGCCTTAATTTTTTTGCCGGAATTTAAATATGTGAAAAAGAAAACGGCACAGACGCCCAAAAATAATCCGAGCATACCGCCGCGCGAAGAGGTTAATATGATGATTGCGGCGTTAATTATAAAAATGCAGGAATTAGCGGCGGCGCTCTTATAATCTTTTTCGAACATGGCTTTGATTATAAAGAATAAAATAACGGCTAAAAAGATAAGAATGAGTGAGGCCAGCAGGTTAGGATGAGTCGAGCCGCGGCTGATCCGGCCGTCTTCGGATATAAGTTCGAATTTATAAAAGACTATATAGTATAACTGTGAAATAAATATAAGTGAAATGAAATATTTAGCTTTTAAATAATCAATAATAGTTTCCCAGCTGTTATAAATTGAAAAACATCTGACGACTAAATAAACCATTATATAGGTCATTTGATAAATATTTTCTTCGATAGAGGCGCGTGGTTGTCTTGAATAAAAAATTGCTATGAAATTGTAAATGAAATCGGCTATGAAAAAGTAGTCGATATAATTAAGGTTAATGGGTAATCGGCTTTTAAAAAAATTATAGACAAAAATTAGAAAAGAAAAAAATAAAACAAGATTAGCCTGGTAATTTAAATAATAAAAATTCGAGGAGCCTGAAAATATTAAGAAAAATATCGTGGATAATAGGAGATAAATATTAAAATTAACTGCGTTAGCTAAAATTTGCATATAAATTGATAATCCTTTTACTTGTTAATAAATAATAATTGTGATTGGATAAGTTTTAATAAATTTTTGGTATATTAACATAAAATTATAATTAATTCAATATAAAATAAAATTGACGCAATAAAAAGAAGCTACTTTGATTTAATCAAAATAGCTTCTTTTTAATTCAGCCGGTTAAATTATTACTAATTACTACGGCGTTATTTAAGTTATTGAATAGCGATTATTCAATGCGAAGGCGTCTGGCTGTGTTCTGACCGCTTAAAGCAATTTTGCCGGGTTTGTCATTTTTAGTGTAGTAAGGATCGGAGTCCTGAACATCTTCTAATGAATCCGCATCGATTAATATTTTGCTGGAATTGTCAACATTGGTGGTATCGACGACTAAGTTGTTTGCTGTTACATCGGTTATCGCATAGCGAACAGTTCTGTTGTCATCTTGAAGTCTTATCGGACCGACAACAGCTGTTGTTGTAATTGTGCTAGGAACTCCGGCAACGAGAACCTGGAACGAGGTCAAATTATTCTCGTCAAAGTTAGTTGCGTAAACGTCTTTGCTGAATTTAAAATCGATGTAATCGCCGGCGGTAACCGTGCCGCTGCCGTCTTTGTCGCGGATAACCGCGTCAACTAATACAGGGTTTTTTGAAAGGTAGTATTGAAGAATATCTTTGTTACGCGTGGTGGCGCCGAGATCTGAAGTTGTGCCGTCCGCGCCCATCGATATTACATAACCGGCGGAAGTATTAACCATATAAGCATTGCCCCACGGATCGAGCGGGAAATCTTTTAAATATGTGCCGACGAGCATGCCGAGCGAGTTATATTGTGTGTCGATCCATGTGGTTAAATCGGTGGTGCCGCCGCATGTACTCGCGCCTTCGGAAACCGTTGCGAGTGAAAGGTTCCATCTGAAACCGAAATTTGCAACGCCGTCAGCCGTATAGTTATACGCGCTGAAAACTTTAGGTTCGATTGAATCGTAAATATTAAGCGCGCTTCTGAACATATCGAGATCCTGCGTCGCTTTGGCCACTTTTGATTTGTGAACATAGTCTTCGAGGAAAAAAGCTGCTACGCCGACTAAAACCAACATTACAGCGATTGTGATAAGCAACTCGATTAACGAAAATCCTTTTCTCCTGCGAACGTCCATGTTATACATCATAAAAATCACTCCTTTTGTTTTTTAAAACTTTAAAAAATCTTTGCCTGAGGCATTTATTTATATTGTTTTTACTTACTCCTATAAGCACCTCCTACAACATTCTAAAATCAATTTTGTAATATTGGCTTTTTTATAAACGTACTTTCGCTAATTTTTGTGTTTATATATCTTATCGGTAATAATTTTAAAACATGATAGTAAAAAAAATAATTTTTGTTATTAAAGAAAACTTAATTTCTTTAAAATGTAAATTTAAAATCGGCTGGTGCATCTTGCCACATACTATTACCATTCATGCTAATTTGCCTGATTGCCGCTCCAATACTCCGGTTTGCATTCATGACTGTTTTGCTACTGATTTTCAATTTTACAGTTTAGACTTTACCCTTTTCGTTATCGTCAACAATAATAATTTAATTAAGGCGATTTAAGCTGATTAATTAAATATACCAACATTATTTGCTTTATTTCTTGCGATTTCCTTGTTTTATAACTTCAAGTGTTTATTATAAAAATATATCCTCTTTTTACATTTATTTTTCAGGGCATTTAATTTGCGTTACATTTGTATATGTTACAAAGGTTCGATGGTTACATTTACTTATAGAATCAAAAAAACAAATCAAAAATGTCACTGAAATTTCAATCCAAAATAATTATAGCGTTTAAACCGGAAAAAAAGAAAGGTCGATTTCAAAAATATTTAGATAATATTCTGAGCGTAACGATTGTGGAGCGCATTAATCGCCTATTATTTTCTTGATTCTTGTAATAAGCTCTTTCGAATCGAAAGGCTTTATCATATAATTTTGCGCGCCCATTTGTATCGCCTTAATAATTTCTTCTTTCTGGCTGCGCGCGGTAAGCATCATAACCGGAACGCTTTTTAAATTAGGCTGCGCTTTTAGCTGGCTCAATACTTCAAAGCCGTTCATTCCGGGCATGGCTACATCGAGCAGAATCATCGACGGCTGGTCGGTTTGAAGATAACTGAGAGCGTCGGCGCCGTTTTTGGCGGTAACTACGTTAAAACCGGAGCGTTTGAGAACGACTTCTACAAGCCTCAAAATATCAGGATCGTCGTCGACGAGCAATATTTTTTTCTTTTCGGACTCGCTGTTATAGTGTACGAGGTCGTTTTCGAATGTTTTCAGCTTGACTAAAGTCGCGTTGGAATCGTCGATAGTCACTTTTCCGCGCTTGAGTTGAAGCGCTATAATTTCAAGGTATTTTATCGATTGCCACATTAACTCGAGAACTCTTGAGTTAAAAGGCATTTTATTTAATTTTACAACCTGAAAAACATGAAGAACGAGTGAGGCGTAGTCGGTAATTTCGTGAAATCCAAAAGTGCCGCCGCTGCCCATTAAGTCTTGAAAACCCATCTCGACTTCGGCGGCGGTTTCCGGCGAAACTGGATTTGTTGACAGACCCATATACGATTTTTTTATTTTTTCGATTTTATTGGAAAAATCCTGGGCGTAGGTTTGGGCCATTTGTCTCTGTACTTCGGATTCTTCGCTGATTTTGCCATCCGTGTTTACCGGCATTAATTAACCTCATTCAGATATAAAATATCGTTATAATATCAAAAACCGCCATATTTGTCAATTAAAAAAACATCTTTATTATTTTTTGAATACCGTCGCTTTATTTTGACGCTATTTATTAAATTTAATAATTTTTTGCCGAAATAGGTAAATGAAAGGCAAATCGGAGCTGTTTATAAAAACCGCTCATTTATAGAAATTTATGAAATGGGATTCAGGCAAAGGAGAATCAGATGAACGCATTATACAACAATGGATACGAAGATAAGGCCCTCTGCGATAATATCAAATACCTTACCGTCGTTTTAATAATAATTGCGCTTATTTTAATGGGCGCAGGCTCAGCCGGAGCGCAGACTCAAGAAAACATCCAGACCAAGGCATATCCCGAAGGCTGGAGCCCCGATTTAATGGTGTCTTATAAGGCCATTAACGGCTACCATCCCGAGGGCTGGACGGACGTCAAAGGCAACGTTCATATCGTATGGGACGATAATGAAGACGATATCTACTACGCGCAGGTCGATGAATCCGGCGCGCTTGTAGTAGCGCAGAAACCGCTGACTCAGATTTCTTATAAAGACGGCAAGAAATCGAATTATCCGTCTATCGCTTCAGATCGTTACGGCGATCTCTGGGTTTTCTGGCAGGATAACAGAAGCGGCATATTCGAAATTTATTATACCCGTTCCAGCGATAACGGCCGCACCTGGGCTCAGGAACAGCGCCTTACCGCCGAAGACGGCATGCAGTCGCAGCATCCGCGCGCCTCGGCCAAATTTTACGGCGAATCAGGCAGGGTGTATGTTACCTGGCAGGACCGTCGCACCGGTAATTTTGAAACTTTTGTAAGAATGATAAGCTACGACGTTTCTGGAAATATAAATCTTGGTTTCGATAACCAGGTAACGCCTACCGACGGCTGGGAATCGACGCGCCCTGATATCCACTGCTATAAAGACTGGATATATCTTGCGTGGAATGATTTAAGAAACGGCGTTAATGAAATATACTTTAAAAAAAGTAATGATATGGGCAATAATTTTTCGGCTGAAATCCCGATTTCGGATAATGACGGCTTTCCGTCGGAACGTCCCCGCCTCTGGGCGAATCAAAGCGGCCTTTCGATAGTGTGGCACGATCTGCGCGAGAATAACTTCGAGGTTTATTATAAAATGCTCGAGCATAACTTAATAACTTCCAAATCGCTGGTTAGCACGAAACGTCTTTCCAAGAAGGATATATACGATTCGATGAATCCGAGTGTTACCTGCGACGACAAAACCGTTTATGTCGCCTGGGAAGATGCCGCGGACGGGCAGAAAAAAGAGATTTTTTATTCGAGCTCGCCGGACCAGGGCAAATCATTCACGCCTTCAGTCATATTAACCGGCTATGCTTCATACGGTTTTTCGGAATCCTCCGAATACCCTAAAATAATGACTCACAACCAGAACGTGCATTTAGCCTGGTCACGTAAATATTCAAATAACTATGATATTTTTTATAAAGGCACGATAGTTAAGCTGATTGCCACCACGCCGGCGGTTAATTCTACGACGGCGGCGGTCAATTCGGAAATAATTATGGAGTTTTCAAAAATGATGAACGCGGCGACGCTTCAAAATGCCATAAGCGTTCTCGGCGAGCAGGAAATTGTAGCGGGCGCGCTTTCGTTTTTAAATTTTGACGCGGCGAGCGCGACCGTATCAAAGATTAAATTCACGCCCGCGAAACAGCTCGCGGCGAACCGCACATATACCGTTAGAATAGCCGGCACCGCTAAAGATAAAACCGGCAATTCGATGATCGGCAACGTTATGGGCGGTTTCGACGGCATCGGCGTCAACGATTATATATGGTCGTTCGGCACAGGCTCCGCGTCGCGCCCGAAGAATCTGCTGCGCAATATAGTTAATTCGCCCAATCCTTTTAATTATATAACCAATCCGCCGGGAACTTATTTTAACTACTCGCTGGATACCGATCAGGCGATTGGCGAAGTCGTTGTTAAAATTTACTCGATGTCCGGCCGGCTTATTAAAACTATCGATATGGCAAGTAATTTCAAAGGGCTTAACCAGCAGTACTGGGACGGTCTTGACGAATCAGGCAACAGGCTGGCTAACGGCGTTTATCTTTATAAAATACACGCAAATGTCGGCTCGGACGAATTTGTCGCCCGAGGGAAAATGATAGTTATGAGCGAAAGAAATTTAAATTAATTATTGGTTTGACTTTTTTAATAAGAATGATAGAAACGAGGTAAGTATGGCGATTTTATACCAGAAAAAATCAAAGAGAAGAAAAAAATACCGCGCCCTTATAATAGCGTGGCTTTTTACGCTTGTTTTCGCGTGCGCGTTTATGGCTTCGGGATTGCTTTCGTTAGTGTACGCTTATTCCAACCCTGATTTCTTTATGAAACAGGGCGTAGGCGCGCGCCAGTTGGGCATGGGAAACGCCGGTACCGCCGTCGCCGATGACGCCTCCGCCGTATTTTTCAATCCGGCTGGCCTTGCCTATCTTAAAAATATCGAACTTACCACCATGCACTCCGAAGCCTACGATTTCGATATTAAATACGATTATTTAAATCTTGTGCTGCCGCTTATTCACGGCCGCGTGATCGGCGTTGCAGGGGCGGTTTTAAAGACCGATCAGATACCGATTACCAAGGATAAGATACCTAATATCGTAAATTACGTCGAAGATAAAGAACAGGTTACGATGTTTTCATACGGTCATAAAATATCCCGTCATGCCGCGCTCGGATTTACGGTTAAAGATATCAAACATTATCTTTATTTTAAAGAAGCGGTCGGCACCGAAGCCGATTTCGGTTTTTTGTACAATCCGTCCAAAACTATAAGCCTCGGCCTTAATGTGCAGGATTTTCTGCCGGGCGAACTTAAATGGAGCACGGGCGTTACTGATTCGATCCCGCTCACTTTAAGAGGCGGTATAGCTTTTAAATTGCCTGACTGGGGCTCGTTAGTTACATTCGACGCCGATAAAGTCCAGGATCGTAAGATAAAGTTGAACGGCGGCTGGGAATATCAATTCAATGAAACTTTTTTAGGGCGCGTCGGAATCAATGACGGCCAGGGTACGGCGGGTTTTTCAATTATGCGCTACGGCTGGCGTTTCGATTACGCGTACATGCGCGCCGAACTCGGCGAAGTACAGCGTTTTTCAGGCACTACGCGCTTCGGCTCTTATTTATTCGATAACATCTGGAAAAAATTCAGGCGCCCGCGCACTCCTCAGTGCGGCGAGATGAAGGTAACAAGCAACGCTAAATGCGATAAAATCGGTGTCGTCAATCACGATTGCTCAACGGGCGGATGCTCTACGACAGGTGCTTCCGCGAAGTCGAAATCAAATTTGAATATGAATTCGAAGATTGCGTCCTACCCGCTTGCGAGCGATGCTAAAACCGGCGGGCAGAGTATAATGACGCCGCAGCCGGATATCAATAAAGTGCTTGCTAAAGATGAATCGCCCGTGGTCCAGATACCGTTGGCGGCAAGTCCTTCCGGCGCAAGAAGGCTTCCGGGCCAGAAGATGACAAAAGGCAATAAGTTGGTTCTGGCGGGCCGTTATGACGAAGCGGCCAGAGCTTTCCGCGAAGCGCTTAATATGAAACCGGACCTGGAAGAAGCGCATATTAAATTAGCCGGAATTTATCAGTACCAGAAGCTATATACCGAAGCTATCGAAGAATATAAGGATGCCATCGCTATAAACCCGTCGAACCCCGATAATTATGTGAGCGCCGCGTCGCTGTACGCTAAAATAGGTGAGTTCGATAAAGCCGCCGAAGCGTGTGAAATCGTAATTCGCATGGCGCCCGGCACGCCTAAGGCAAAAACGGCGCAAAATCTTTATGAAACATTTAAGCGCCAGTCGGCGCCTTCGGATAATAAGATGATTTTGCGCGCGGATAATATCCAGAGCCTTAACTTCGATGAAAGTTCCGATGAAGTTCTTAAATTAGACGTTGATTACGATAAGAAGCCGGTTAAAAAAGTTAGTAAATCGTCTGCGGCCAGGAAAACCTCATCAAAAGCCACGACGGCGAAGAAAAGCGTGAAATCCAGCGCGGCCGAAGCTAAAACAAAGTCAAAAACCGCCGCTATCGGAAAAATCGCGTCGGCGAAATCCGATATTCTCGATGAATAAAGAGAATTCGAAACGATTTTAATGAGGCTCGGAAGGATGGGATATAATGAATAAAGTTAACATTAAATTTTTAGCGGCGCTTTTTATGGCGGCGTTCATTCTCGGAAGTGTTTATAGCTCTGGACGGTCGCTGGCATTTTCCGATGAGGAAACTATTAAAATGAAGATTAACATGGAAATTTATAATGAGTTTTATGATTTAATGGTGGAAAATTTTACCGACGTTAAATTTGAAGGCGTTACAAAACAGACCGTTAACGGTGCTTTCATGGAGTCTAAATACACGGCTTACAGTAAAGACCTTAATTATAAAAGAATCGATGTAGTTTCCTATGGCGATAAATTTTCTCACGTAACCACGCCTGATATGGTATGGTATTATTTTGAGAAGGAAAATTACGTGATTTATTACGCTAATAAAAAAAATGTAGCCCGCTTTAATTCGAAGGTTTATTTTGATTCGGTTAAAGATGATGGAAAAATTACTAAAACGTACTCGGATGGCAAGATCACATACAAACTTCTTGACTATAAATACAATATCAAGCAGACTTTTGTTTTCGACGGCGCGACTAAAAAGCTGATGCTTCAGTTAGTTGAGCCGGACGGCGGCGAAAAAATAGAAACTACCTATAAAGGCTGGGACAAAATAAAATCATCCAGAGATTTATTTTCCTTTCCGTCAAGGGCTAAATCTAAATGTCTGGATCAGTCCTCGCGCCCGGTTTCGAGCACGGTGCGCATGGGTGCGAATCCGTATAGCGGCAATGCCGGAAGATTTTACAGGTAATCGATTTTTCGGTTTTATTGTCTTAAAAATAATTATACCGAAAAGAATAAGAAAAAGTTAAAACGATTGAATATATATGCGAAAAAAATCCGCGCAACCCTCTTAATAAAGGCGGCGCGGATTTTTATTTTTAGATTTGTATATTGTTTTGTGTTGTTTTAATTATTACTGTTTTTTAGCTTCGAGAAGTTTCTGGTATTCGGCCTGAGCGGCTTTCATGGCTTCGAGCTCGGCGCCTTTATCGGGTGAGCCGGCTTTGGTGTAATTCTGGAAAGCGAGCGTCATTTTTTCGTAAGCCGCTTTTAAAGCAGGGTCGTTTTCGTCGGCCGCCGCGCGTGGAGCGTTTGTGCTGGTAGCGGGAAGTTTCGATTTGGCCTGCGCTATGTAAGGGCTGTCGACGCTGATTGTGACATCGCGTTCTTTATAAATGTCTTTGTATTCGACATGCGCGGGTTCCCATACTTTTTCGTAATGACCGTCGACGTAAACCGTTTTGTAATAACCGTCTTTCCACACTTTTTCGTAGTGGCCCGGCATCTGTTTCTGTTCGTAATGGCCGTCAACCCATACTTTTTTATAGTAACCGTCAACGTGAGTGCCGTCCTGGCGGTAATAAGCATCTACATATATTTCTTTGTAGTAACCGTCAACGAAAACGTCCTGATAGCCGCCTTCAACCCATACATCTTCGTAATGGCCGTCAACGAAAACTTCTTTGTTGAAGCCCGGGACCCAGCGATCGACGTAGCCGGCAGGAACTTGAACTTCTTCTTTGACGTAATAGCTTTCTTTGATGGCGTATGAATCTTTTATGGCTTTTTCGAACATCGCGCGAGCTTCGGAGTCGCGGGCGAGTTTTTCGGCGGTGAGGCCGGATTTGCAATAGGCTTCGATCATTTTGCGGGCGTCTTCTTTAGCTGATTCGCGGTTGGAATACACTTTACCGAGGCGGCTCTGATATTCTTGCGCGGCTTTCATATAATGCTCATAAGCCTTTTGATAGTCACCCTTAGCGTAATATTTATCGCCTTTTTGAAGATTGGTTCCTATAATGACTTCGTCGCAGCCGGAGGCGGCGAACATGAAAGAAACTACTATAAGAACCGAGAATATCTTACGGATAAGTTTTGACATAGAATTTCCCCCTTTAATTTCTTAAGTTTCTAAAATGATTTTTGATCGGATTGACTTGAGTTTTTAAATTTCAAATTTTAATAAATTATACATCATAAAAACAGGCTTGTCAACGAAGTGAAAAATTTAAATGAAAAATTTTTAAATTGTATGGGGAAAGGCAAAAAAAATTAATTTACTTTTTATCGCGTTAATGATAGAATGTATCGTTAAAATGTAATACCAATGACTAAAATTTAAATACAACGACATGAAATTGAATAAAAAAAAAATCGCTATAACCGTATATAATCTATCCGCCCTGCTGCGTCCGGCCTTTATCGCCGCCGCCGCCGCTTTTATGATTTTGACCTGCTGCGTAATAAAAACAGCGGCTTTCGATCTCGTAGTTTTTAATAACGACTCCCGTTATTTGAGCCGCGAGCATTACTTGAACGCCAAGCATTACGAAGTGAATAAAATTATAAATATCGATAACACTCGTGAAAATTTAATTGTAGCGCCCGCCTCTCTGAAATACGATAAAAAATATAATCGCCTTTTAGTCGGTGATTATTTAAGCGGAAAAATCAGGAAATATTCACTAAATACTTTTAAATATTCAGGCGATTTTGAAGTTGAAGCGCCCGGCAAAAAAATAATGGGCAGTCCTTTTGATATCTACATTTCAAATGATTCGAAAAGCTATGTGGTGGCCGATATCTTTTTTAACAGAATAGTCTTTTTCAATCATGTTGGCCTGGTGACGGATGCTATCGGCGCGACCGGCGAGGCCGCCGGTGAATTCAGCGAGCCGGCAGCCGTAACTTATTCGAACGGCCTTTTTTTTGTTGCCGATAAATATAACTGCCGCATATGCGTTTATGACAGACGAGGCTATTTTAAATATTCATTCGCGTCTAAAGGTACGCTTAACTCTCAGTTATACCTCCCGGTATCTTTAAAAGCGAACGATTCGGGCGAAATTTATATATGCGACAGCGGAAATGACAGAGTACAGGTTTTCAGCCATAGAGGCGCTTATATTAAAACGATAGGCCGCCGCGGCCGTTCCGCTGGTTTTTTCGACGTGCCTTCCGACATTTGTTTTGATTCCAATTCAAATATTTATGTAGCCGATTCTTACAATAAAAGAGTACAAAAGTTTTCGCCTTCGGGCGAGTTTTTATGCGAAATAAAAAGTCCGGGCTCGAGTTTTTTATCCGATGATTATAAGCCTGACTTTTACTTTAAAATGCCCAAAAATTACGATTCAAATGAAATAAATTTTTCGCTCGGCTCATTTGNNGTTATGCCGGTTAAAATCGATATAAATAACCAGACCGCTCAGTTATACGTTTTAGATTCGGCGCAAAAGAAGATTTTTATTTTAGATTGCGATAATTTTAATAAAGGCCGCGCGCTATATCTGGGCCGCAATTTTAAAGACGCGGTAAACTACCTTAATATCGTCATAGATGAAAACCCTCATAATCTGAATGCGTTTTATTATCTTGGCTTTTCATATCAGCAGATCCACGATTATAAAAAGGCTTATGAGTGTTATAAAAAAATAATAAACTATCACAGCCTCGGCGATGTCGAAAAACATGCGCGTTTGCAGCTTAAAATTATAACCTCTATTAATCCGCCGGGTTATTTTAAGCCGGTTGAAGAAAAAGCGGAGCTGGAAAAAAACCTGGCTAAAACCAAGTCCTCTTACGCTAATTTTATTGATTCGACCGATGAAATCACCGCTTTCGACCGTAAGCGCGACGAATACTTCGCGGTGTATGAGATCCGGCTTCCATCCCGCCAAACGGGCCATGAGAAAAGCGAAGATGAATTTTATGACAATGAATATTATAACGTCGATTAAAAAAACAAAAACTCAAAAACTCAATAAAGATAAGTACAACTAGAAGCAAAAACCCGGTACAAGTACAGGCATGAGTATAAGCGAAAGCAAAACTCAGTATAAGTATAAGCACAAGTATAAGTGAAAGCAAAGATATAAAAAAATAAGCAAAAGAAAAGTGTTATTAAAATGAAAAAAATAATGTTAATTGGCGAAAATATTTCTGAAAGCCTTTCTCCGGCCATTCATAACGGGGCTATCGAGTATCTCGGACTCGGAGGTAAATACCGTTATGAATTAATGCCGGTCGCAGCCGAAAATTTTTGTTCTGAAATAAAAAAAATAATGGCCGATGAAAACGCTGCCGGGTTTAATATTACCGCGCCTTATAAGTGCCGGATCATTGATTATCTCGATGAAATCGATAATTTCACTCAAAAATGCGGAGCCTGCAATTACGTCAAAAAGGAAAAAGGCCGCTGGATAGGTAAAAATACCGACGGATACGGTTTTATTATGCCGATAATCAAGATGGGATTCGGCATTGCCCATAAATCGGCGGTAGTCATGGGCGCGGGCGGCGCGGCGCGAGCGGTAGTCCTTCAGCTTATCAATAACGGAATCGGCTCGATAACTTTGATCAATCGCGATACGGCTAAAGCGGCCGTTTTAAAAGAACATATTTGCAAGGTTTCAGGCTTTGGCTCTGAAAATTTTATAATATATTCATATCTTGATTTGCAAAATGATAAATTTAGTAGTATAATGTTAGCAGCCGATTTAATTATTAATGCGACTTCGGCGGGTGTCGAAGAAAAAAGGTTACCGGTCCTATTTAATGCCGCTATGTTTAATAAAAGCCAGATCATTTACGATTTGTCCTACATGGCCAAAGCGGACGACGATTTTAAACAAAGCGCCAGAGCCGCATCGGCCGTGTATATCGACGGCCGTGAAATGCTGATGTATCAGGCGCTGGTATCCTTCGTGCAGTGGACTTCTAAAAAGCCGCCGGTGTGGCTCTTAAGAAAGATCGTTTTCGACGCGTTAGACGGCGTTAAGTAATTAATTAATAATAGATAATAATTTTTCTAAAAAATTCTTGGAGGTATTATTAGATGGTCGAACCAAAAAAGCGGCTGAGGCTGGGCGATGCTCTGCTACAGGACGGCCTTGTTAACGAAGAACAGCTCCAGAAAGCTCTTGAAATTCAAAAACAGAGCGGAAAGCGCCTCGGCGCGGTGCTTGTCGAAATGGGCGTAGTTACCGAAAACGACATAGTAACCGTTCTTGGTAAGCAGCTCGGAATTCCATACATCAATCTTTCAAATTATCTTATCGACCCGGCCACCGTAAGGATTATTCCTGAAAATATAGCGCGCCGCCATCAATTAATACCCATCAATAAAGTCGGAAATAAACTCACTGTCGCGATGGTCGATCCGCTCAATATATTAGCTATCGACGATATTCAGTTTATGACCGGGCTCGTAGTTAAACCGGTCGTCGCCACTTCCACCGACATTAACGAAGCCCTTAACAACGCCTACGGCAACGAAGGCAAGATGGACGAACTCATGGAAGATCTCGGCGATATAGGCAAAGACGCTAACGAAGGCGGCGATCTCGGCAATTTAGAAGAGCTCGACGAAAACGACGCGCCTATCATTCGTCTTGTTAACCTTGTTATCTCAAACGCCGTCGCAGAGGGTGTTTCCGACATACACATAGAGCCTTTCGATAAAGATATCCGCATACGCTATCGTCTCGACGGCGATCTGCGCATTAATATGGAGCCGCCGAAAAGAGCTCAGGCCGCTATTACCTCGCGCGTCAAGATTATGTCGCAACTGGACATCGCCGAAAAGCGACTTCCGCAGGACGGACGTATCAAAATTAAAGTCAACAACCGGCCTATAGATCTTCGCGTCGCTACCATTCCGACCGTCTGGGGCGAAAAGATAGTTATGCGTATTCTCGATCAGTCGAATTTGAAGCTCGATCTTACGGATCTCGGTTTTGAGCCTAAGTCGCTCGAAAAATTCATGGGCGCCATAGCGATGCCGAATGGAATCGTTCTGGTTACGGGTCCTACCGGTTCCGGTAAAACCACGACGCTTTATTCGGCGCTGCATACGGTCAATCAAATCGACGTTAACGTTATGACCGCTGAAGATCCGGTCGAATATAACCTTCACGGTATTAATCAGGTGCAGTGCAAAGCCGAAATCGGACTCACCTTCGCGGCCGCGCTGCGCTCGTTTTTGCGTCTTGATCCCGACGTTATAATGGTCGGCGAAATACGCGACTTCGAAACCTGCGAAATCGCCGTTAAAGCCTCGCTTACGGGCCACCTGGTTCTTTCGACGCTTCATACCAATGACGCGCCTTCGACGATCGGCCGTTTGCTTAATATGGGTATCGAGCCCTTCATGGTCGCCACTTCACTTATTCTCGTCCAGGCGCAGCGCCTCGTTAAAGTTATCTGTAAAGACTGCAAAATAGAATATAAACCGAAACCCGACGTTCTCAAGATGCTTGGAGTCACTCCTGAAATGCTCGTCAAACTCGAACTTCCGCATTTGAATCTTAAAAATCTTCTCTTTTACAAAGGTAAAGGCTGCGAAAAATGCGGTGGTAAAGGATATAAAGGCCGCGTCGGCATTTACGAGGTTATGGCCGTATCCGACAATATACGCCGTATGATTCTAGACCGCGCTTCGACGCTCGAACTTAAAGAGACCGCGCGCGCGGAAGGCATGCTTTCACTTCGCGAATCGGCGCTTCGTAAAGTATTGCTTGGAAAGACTACCGTAGAAGAAGTATTCGCGGTTACCGCGTAAATCTGAAAAAATAATGGCGAATCACTTAAAATTATCGATTAAATTTGTTATAATTAGATTAGGATAGTATATTAATATTTTCAAGGGGGAATTATAGTTGTTCATCTTAAACGATCTTCTAAACTTAGTTGTAGATAATGACGCGTCCGATCTTCATTTGACCGTCGGCACGCCGCCGGTTATACGCGTTGACGGCGATCTTATAGCCACCGACCTCGACGTATTAACGCCGATGGATACGCGTTCGCTCGTTTATAATATGCTGACCGCCGAACAGCAGAAAGAATTCGAAGAAAAATGCGAACTCGATATTTCTTACAGCGTTCACGGCTTCGGCCGCTTCAGGGTCAACATATACCGTCAGCGCGGCTGCATAGGCGCGGCTTTCCGTGTTATTCCCTCTAAAATACCATCTCTGGATGAATTGAAACTTCCTCCTAAAGTAGCCGATTTCGCAAGGCTTCCTAAAGGACTCGTTCTTTTTACCGGCCCCACCGGTTCGGGCAAATCCACTTCGCTCGCGGCGCTTATTAACCTTATCAATCAGGAACAGCGCGTTCATATCATGACGATCGAAGATCCTATAGAATATCTTCACTACCATAAAAAATCGATTATCAATCAGCGCGAACTTCACGTAGATACCCTCTCGTTCGCCGAATCGTTAAGACACGTTCTGCGTCAGGATCCCGACGTCGTTCTCATAGGTGAAATGCGCGATCTCGAAACCGTAGAATCAGGCCTGACTCTCGCCGAAACCGGTCACTTAGTCTTTGCAACGCTTCATACCACTGACGCACCGCAGACTATCAACCGTATCATCGACATATTCCCGCCTTATCAGCAGCAGCAGATAAGAACGCAGCTTTCATTCGTTATTCAGGGCGTCGTAGCCCAGCAGTTGCTGCCGCTGGCTTCGGGCAAGGGCCGTATACCCGCTATCGAAATACTCACGCTTACTTCTGCCGTTCAAAACTTGATACGCGAGCAGAAGATACATCAACTTTATACGGTAATGCAGACCTGCCAGAACGTCGGAATGCAGACATTCGAACAGTCGCTCGCCGGTTTATTTTTCAAGGGTATGATAACTATGGAAGAAGCTATTTCCAGAACGCTCTATCCCGAAGAACTCCAGCGTATGCTTAAAGCCAGGACCATGTAATTATTTTAACGATTTGTTTTTTTTCGAAAGGAGGCATTTATGCCAAGATTTCAATACACCGCCCGTAATTTTGACGGCAAGGTGGTTACCAACGACATGGAAGGCGATTCGAAAGAAGCGGTGATTGCCAAGCTGCGAGAGCGCGGCTATTTCGTTACGCAGATCAAAGAAAAAGGTAAAGAATTCCAGCTTTTTCAGCGTAAGATAAGCTCTACCGAAATTGCGATATTCGCCCGTCAGTTCGCCACGATGGTCGGCGCGGGCGTTCCGCTTGTGCGCTGCCTTACGATACTCGGCCAGCAGTGCGAAAACCCCCGTTTTCGCGATATTATTACCAAAGTCAGGCAGGACGTAGAAGCGGGCTCTAACCTTTCTAAAGCGCTCGCGGGGCACCCGAAGGTATTTTCCAATCTGTTTATAAATCTTGTAAAAGCCGGTGAAGCGGGCGGTATATTAGAAGAAATACTTTCCCGTCTCGCTAATTACCTCGAATCGAGCGAACAACTGCGTCAAAAGGTTAAAGGCGCCATGACCTACCCGGTCGTCGTTTCGGCCATCGCCTGCCTCGTCGTTATATTCTTGATAGTATTCGTTTTGCCCACGTTCGAAACGATATTCAAAGACATGGGCGATGCCAAGCTGCCGCTGCCCACGCGTATGCTTCTCGGGCTTTCGGCCTTTATGAATCAGTATTTAATTTTAATAGCAATTGGCTCAGTGGCGGCCTTTATCGGCGTCAAAAAATTCTTCGAAAGCGAGCGCGGCATACGCCTCTTCGATAACAATATATTGAAAGTACCGGTTATCGGTATGCTTCAAAAGAAGGTCGCCGTCGCTAAATTTACCAGAACGCTCGGTACGCTTATCGCTTCTGGTGTTCCGATATTGCAGGCGCTCGAAGTTACCGCCGATACGGCCGGTAACGTCGTTATCGCCGATGCGGTCAATAAAACGCGCGCCTCGATCCGTGAAGGTGAATCTATATCCGAACCGCTCAAGGCGTCTACGGTTTTCCCGCCGATGGTCGTTCAGATGATCGCGGTCGGCGAAGAAACTGGTGAGCTCGATAAGATGTTGACCAAGATAGCCGATTTCTACGATCAGGAAGTCGATACGGCCGTTAAAGGCCTCACCTCGGTTATAGAACCTATAGTTATCGTGTTCATGGGTATTGTAATAGGCGGTATCGTTATGGCCATATTCATGCCGATGCTTGAACTCGTTAACAGCGGAACGAAATAATAGTGTATAATGGAGAGTTGAGAACTAGTTGAGAGTTGAGAGTGGAGAGTTGAGAACTAAAGGATTTTTGACGATTAGAAGCGTCTTTAATGCATTAAAAGATTATTTGAATTTGTAAAAGCGCGCAGGGCGCGCCAGTCATTAACTCTCCACTCTCCGTTCTCCACTCTCCACTTTAAGGGTCGGGTGAGCACGAAAAAGCCTCATTGAAAGGCCGGTTACGCTAAATTATTATTTTTTTCTTTTATCATTGACAAATTTATTTGTGTTTGCTATAATTAAAATAGAGTAGGGGAAACTCAAAATTTGAGAAAGGGGGAAATTTTATGATGAAAAACATTAGAACTAAGAGCGGCGCAGGTTTCACATTAATCGAACTTATGATTGTTATTGCGATTATCGGAATTCTCGCTGCTATAGCAGTTCCTAACTTTAACCGCGCCCGCGCGCAGGCGAAGAAAAAATCATGCGTTGCAAACATGAAAACGATCGAAGGTGCCGTTGAGCTCTATAATATGGAAAACGCGGTTTCCGGCGCTACACCGCCGACAGTTGCAAACCTTCAGTCGAACGGCTATCTTAAAGCCATACCCAGATGCCCGTCGAAAGGCACCGATACCGACTATACCATCACAAGCACCGCAGGTACAAGCGGTATGACCGATATCGAATGCAAAGACCACGGCTTCCTCAGTAAACAGGAAAAAGAAGATAAAACCAAAGGCATGTAATTATCATTTCGTTTTATCATAAATAATTGACCATATTAAAGCGGCATCTTCTCTGGTGCCGCTTTATTTTTTACTATGAAACGAATAAATAATTAAATATTTAATAATAAAATAATCGTAGGGCCCCCCCCGCGTCCGCCCTGAAGACGAAATAGAAAATTAATTATGATTAATAATAGCGATAATTTTCAAATAACTACCACCGATAATAACAAATGCCGCATTAACCGCGCCGCTGAAATTGCAGCAGGCCGCCTCCGGAATAACTGGTTCGTTGTGCTCGCGTGCCTTATTTTTATATTCTCATATAATATTTATATTTATCCATGGATGATGGATGACGCATTTATATTTTTCAGATATGCCGAAAATTTTTCGCGCGGCGAGGGTTTTGTGTATAATCCGGGCGAGCGCGTCGAAGGCTGCACTTCTTTTTTATGGCTTTTGATTTTATCCATAACCGCTTTATTTAAATTCGACCTGCTTGTTTTTTCAAAATTAATAAATGCCGTATTTATTTTTTTTACGGTTAAATTAATCGCCGACACTCATAAATATATACGAATGCTTACTCCTGCGCATTCGGCTGCCGCTGCGGCTCTTTTATCTACCACAGCCGCTTTCGCGCCATGGCTTTCCTCCGGGATGGAAACAGTTTTATTCTCGTTTTTAATTATTATCACATATTTTTATTCAATTAATGCCGAAACTTCTCCTGAATACGGCATTAGCGGCGTTTTATGCGCGCTTTTAGTAATTTGCAGGCCGGAAGGGATTTTTCTGGCGGCGCCAATATTCGTTTTTCATTATATTATGCAACGCGGCCGCGCCGGAAACGGCTTTTATATTTCATTGTTTAAATTCATATTCGTTTACGCGCCTTATTTTGCATGGCGTTACTTTTATTACGGCTCTTTGATGCCCAATACATATCATGCTAAAATCGGCTTTGGCCTTGCACAATTATCGCGCGGCGCATATTATCTATTCGATTACTTTATCGCGGCCGCTTTTTTTTTAATTTTGCTGATTCCGGCCGGTTATTATATATTCTTTTTTAAAGAAAAAGGCGCTATATCAGGCAAAGACTATGAAAATAATCTGAAATTAGCCGTGTTGTATATATTCATAATATCGAATATCGTTTTTGTGACGCTTATTGGCGGCGACTTTATGTACGGCTTCAGATTTTTTGCGCACTTGAGCGCGCCGTTAGCAATTATCGCCGTTTACGCCCTTGCCGCTTTATTTAATAAATCCGCTTATTTTAAAACAGCCGTTATTATAATTATCGTTTACAGCCTTGCCCAGTTTTTCGTTCACCCCGAAGTGTACGGAATCGCCGATTCGTCTCCAGTTGAATTCGGCCGCGCCGCCGGGTTGTTTTTAAAGCGAAACGCCCCGCCGGACGGCCTGCTGGCAATCAATACGGCAGGAATTATTCCTTATTACAGCAAATTAAAAACCGTCGATATGCTCGGGCTGACCGATAAACATATCGCACGCTCTGATGCCGTAAATTTTGGAGCGGGTCCCGCCGGTCATGAAAAGGGGGACGGCCTCTATATACTCGAAAAACAGCCCTATTTTATAGTCATGGGTAATTTCGAAGGCTCAAAAACACCGATTTATCGCTCCGATATCGATATATTTAACTCGCCGGCATTTAAGGTGAAATACCGGCTTAAAGTACATAAAATTTTTGCAGGCGGCCGCGAAAGATATTTTTATTACTATGAAAAAAAGCCGCCAGATGAGCGATAAAACTTTTTTTAATGTCATCTTGCCGTTATTTTAGAACGCTATAAGGCCGCGATGGGGGAAAAGAAAGGACCAATGGCCCTCTCTTTTCCCCCATGGCCC
>DIVV01000006.1 GCA_002423385.1 bacterium UBP16_UBA6123 | reverse complement strand
TTCGACCCTTTCTTTCCCCCCATCAAGGTTTTTGTCGGTTTTATAGCGGTCTTAAAAACGAAGAGGCTAAATTTTTACTTTATCCGTTCATAATAGCGTCGTATTCTTTTTCGTGGATTATATGTTTTTGAAAATGGTCCTGGCCGAAAGCCATGAGATCTTTGTAAAAAGTGCTCCAGATCAGCAGAAAGTAATACCACTGGATGCGTTTTAAGAATTTATTTTTTGAAAAAAGGCTTTTATAGGTTTTCCAGTTGATGTTGTAGTGTAAAAAAAGATTTTTGCGATAGGTGGTAACGGTTTGCATATAGGTCATATTTCCCGCGGGCATTATTACATGCAGTTGATCGTACATCGAAAGATCGTCAACGGTTATGCGTCCGGTATTTTTGAGGCTTTCGTAGAGGGCGGTTCCTGGATAAGGCGTAAGCATTCCCGGGCTTATGAAATCGGCGTAGCGCCCGAAAAATTCGAGCTCCTGCACCAGCGATTCTTCGGTATCGTGTTCGGTGCCCCATATCATCATTATTAAAAGAAGGATATCGTTTCGCTTGACTAAATCCATCGCTCTGAGTATGATATTGCGGTTCTGCATACCTTTATTGAGTAGTTTTAATACGTCGGTGAATGGCGATTCGGCGCCGAGCATTATTTTAAAGAGGCCGATTCTTTTTAATTCGGGCAGCATATCGGCGCATTTAATAACCGAGGTGCAGCAGGCCTGTACGAAAAAATTAATTTTCATTCCGCTAGCCTTCAAATTATCGATGAAGCCTCGTACCCACTCGGGTTTTGATAAAAAATCGGTATCACCGAATACGAAGGTTTTTTTGCCGTAAACTTCGTATAAGAGTTTGAGGTATTTGATGGCGTATTCAGGCGAGTGTCGTCTGACGGTGTGGTTCCAGGCGGCCGATTCGGTGCAGAAGCTGCAGCGGTTAGCGCAGCCGCTTGAAAACATGGCGCCGAAGGTTTCTTTTCCGCCGTATATCGGAAGATTATAACGCTCCATGGGGAATAATTCGAAAGCCGGCATGGGTATGGAGTCGAGGTTTTCAATAAAAGGCCGCGTCGGGCTTTTATAAATATCGACGCGCGAATCGAAACTAGCCGCCGATGAGCAAACTTCAGTTTCGCTGAGCGCGAGGCCCGCTATTTGCTTGATGCTCTCCCGCAGAGTTTTATCGCTCCGGCTCAAAACGGTAGTTTGTTTTTTGCGCTTTGCGAGAGTTTCGGCGATTAATTTGAATGTCATTTCGCCTTCGCCCATTACGGCTATATCTATGAGTCCGCTTTTAATATAATTTTCGTGTAAAACGTTGAACAGATAACCGCCGCCGACCACAAAAGCCGCCGGGTGGATTTTTTTAATCATGCGCAGGCAGGAGTTGACTTCGGTGTGATGGCAGGTATGTACGAATGTCGAACCGATAAGATCGGGTTTGAATTCTTCGAGAGTGCTTTTCAGAGCCAGCCATGGGTGTTTTTCGACGTGCAGATCGAGAATTTTAACGTCGAAGTCGTTTTTGAGGTAAGCTGCGATATAGCCGAGCGCGGGTGAGGCCACGTTGCCGTTGAACCAGCCCATATCGGTTTCGGGTGCGTCGAGTAATAAAATTTTAAAATCGCCAAATTTTTTCATTGTTTGTACCGATTTTACACTGATTTGATAAAATGCAGATAACTTTTAATAAAATCGTCGATCTGTCCGTCCATTACGGGAAATATATTGCCCGTTTCGTAAGATGTGCGGTGGTCTTTAATTAAATTATACGGATGAAAGGTATAGGAGCGAATTTGCGAGCCCCAGGCTATTTCGCGTTTGGCGCCGTTGAGTTTGTCTATTTCGTCCTGGCGCCTGCGCAGCGTTAGATCCGCGAGTTTCGATTGAAGAAGTTTCATGGCCGTAGCTTTATTTGAAAATTGCGAACGCTCGTTCTGGCATTGTACTATCGTCCCGGTCGGAAGATGCGTTATGCGCACGGCCGAATCGGTCACGTTAACATGCTGACCGCCCGCGCCGGATGAGCGGAATGTGTCAATTTTAAGGTCTTTATCTTCGATGATTATTTCTTCGCTTTCTTCGATTTGCGGCAGTACGTCAACCGAGGCAAAACTAGTGTGGCGGCGGTGGTTAGCGTCGAAAGGCGATATGCGTACCAGGCGGTGAACTCCTTTTTCGCCTTTAAGGTAACCGTAGGCGTAAAGTCCGTTTACCAGGATCGTCACGCTTTTTATACCGGCCTCTTCGCCGGCGAGCTGGTCTATAATGGAATACTTGAATTTATGCTCTTCCATCCAGCGGGTGTACATGCGCATGAGCATCTGGGCCCAGTCCTGCGATTCGGTTCCGCCAGCGCCCGGATGGATCGAAATAATAGCCGAATTCGAGTCATATTTATCGTCGAGAAGAAGCGCTATTTCGAATTCGGAAAGTTTCTGCGCCGTTTTTTTCATGGCGCCGATAAGGTCGTTTGTAAGCGAATCGTCGTTTTCGGTCTGGATTAATTCGAGGGTAAGGTGGACGTTTTCGTGCAGCGATACGATTTCATTGAAAAGCGCCAGGCGCGGTCTTAACTGGTTGAGGCTTTTAAGCGTCTGAGTGGAATTTTCGCGGTTAAGCCAGAAGTCGGGCTGCGCGGCAATTTCTTCGAGTTTGGCGATTTCCGCGGCGGCCTCTTTAGACTTAAAAACTCCGCATATGCCCGAATAGACATCATCCATATTGGCGATATCGGTTCGAATGTCTGAAATATTTTCTAATTTTGTCGTAATTATTGAAGTTTTCATAAATATAGGGCTGATTATAACATTTAGGCATAAAATTGTCAATAATTTAGCGTTAAAATAAAAAAGCCTACAAAATTGTTGTAAAATGAAATCAATTATGATAAAATTGTTTTCATTTATCATTATTCTGGTTAGGAGAATTAATAATGGCTTATTTTACGCCCGGCGAAATACTCGAAACTATAGCGATGGTGCAGATGGAACATTTCGATATCCGCACGGTCACGATGGGTATATCCTTGAAAGACTGCGCTCATCCCGATATTAAAATTTGCGCCGATAAAATATATAAAAAAATAATGAATTATGCGCGTAATCTCGTGCCTATGGTAAATGAAATCGAGTTAAAATTTGGAATTCCGATTATAAACAAAAGAATATCCATCACGCCTATTTCGATAGTCGCCGAATCGTGCGAATCGAATAATTATACGCCGATAGCTAAGGCGCTCGATCGCGCGGCTGCGGAACTCGATATTAATTTCATCGGCGGATTTTCCGCTCAGGTAGAAAAAGGTTTCAGCAAAGGCGATACGAACCTGCTTAACTGCCTGCCTGAAGTTCTTTCTACGACCGAACGCGTGTGCAGTTCGATCAACGTGGCTTCTACCAAGGCCGGAATAAATATGGACGCGGTTTTAAAAGTGAGCGAAATGGTACTCGAATGCGCCAGAAGAACGGGCGACCGCGATTCGATCGCCTGCGCCAAGTTCGTAGTTTTCTGCAACGTGCCTCAGGATAATCCTTTTATGGCAGGCGCTTTCCACGGCGTTTCCGAGGGCGAATGCGTTATTAACGTCGGTATTTCAGGACCGGGAGTAGTTCGTAACGCCGTGTCGATGATCAAAGACGCTTCGTTTGATGAGCTTGCCGAGACGATCAAAAAAACGGCTTTTAAAATAACGCGCGTCGGCGAGATGATCGGCCGCGAAGCGTCTAAGTTATTGAACGTGCCGTTCGGTATCGTCGATATATCGCTCGCGCCCACGCCGGCAGAAGGCGATTCTGTGGCTAATATTTTAGAGGAAATGGGCCTCGAAGTATGCGGAACTCACGGAACTATATGCGCTCTGGCCATGCTTAACGACGCGGTAAAAAAAGGCGGCGTAATGGCCACTTCTCACGTGGGCGGGCTTTCCGGCGCTTTTATACCGGTTTCTGAAGATATGGGCATGATAAGGGCCGTTAATAAAAATGCCCTTACGCTCGAGCGTTTATTGGGCATGACCGCGGTCTGCTCGGTGGGCTTAGATATGGTCGCCATCCCGGGCGATGTAAGGGTTGAAACTCTCGCCGCGATTATAGCCGATGAAATGGCTATAGGTATGATAAATTCTAAAACTACGGCCTGCCGTTTGATTCCGGCGTTCGGTAAAACCGTCGGCGATACAGTCAATTACGGCGGCCTTCTCGGCGAGGCGCCCGTAATGCACATCGGCGGATTCGGTTCGGAACGCTTTATCCGCCGCGGCGGAAGAATACCGGCTCCCCTTGCGAGCTTGACTAATTGATAAAGTTTTGATTTACTCTGGCGCGGCGGTCGGTTGCTATAAAATAAAATGGCGGTGATATTTTTTGTTAAATATGTGGGATAAATTATCTAATATTTTCGAGCATCTTTCCAACAAAAAGAAAGGAGCGGGCTTCGATTATTTTAATTACAGCGAGTTCGTTCCAGCCGATATACAGCAGAGGCGCTCCCACCTGCGCATCGAACTTTTTCTGCCGCTTAATTTCTGGCGGATAGTCAGAATAAACGGCGGCGTCGATCTATCGGATGAAGCCTTGAAACGGGGAGATTTCCAGAGAGTGCCGACGGTCGGCGGAATGGGTCTGAACCTTTCGGGAACGGGTGTTTTGATTATCTCTTCTGATGATTTTGCAAAAGACGATTATATCGAAATCGACGACAGGATATTTGGAAAGCAGATGAATATTTTCGGTCGCGTGATAAGGGCCGGCAGCACTAATTTCGATAATAAAAATATATGCGAATTCGCCGTTCATTTCATTAACATGAAAGAAAGCGACTACGAATTTCTGGTAAGATCGATTTTTGATAAGATAAAGTTATTAAGAAATATTAATCGTAAAGATTATTTAAACTCACTATAGATTCGGGGCGTTTGATGCCCTGATATAATAAATAAAATTTGGAGTCGGCAGTTTTGGATTCGATACTCAGATTTACAGGTTATAATGCGGCCGAAGGTTTTAACTATAATCAAATAGCGGTTGTGGTAATTGGCACCTGCGTTGTATTATATATTTTATTGTTGATTTTTAATTTTTTTGTCCACAGCGCTAAAATTAAAAATCTTGAAATCGCGATGGCTCGTTTTCCAAACTACGCGGATGTGCGCTATAAAATCGCCGAGGTTTATTATAACTACGGCGATTACGCCAATGCCGCAAAATATTATAAAGAAGCGCTTGTTATCTATCCTTATAATTCTTCCATAAAAATTAAACTTGCCATGCTGATATTAGAACAGCAAAAAGACGTTGAAGCGGCATTTAAAATGTTCGCGGAAGTTCGCTTTGCGGTAGACGCGGAACCGCGCGCCAAATATATTATCGATTCCTATTTAAAAGAAAAAAAATTATATGAAAAATTCCATTCAATCCGCGCTGAAAAAGAGATTCAGCCGGTTTAACATCAACAGGAGCCTTAAACTTCGTTTTATTTTTTTCGTAACGCTGCTGACTTTTATTACCATGTCGCTCGTCGTAATTTTTTCCATCAACCGCGAGCGCGCGATAATAATAGAAAGCGTCGTTCAAAAAAGCACTATGGCCGCCCGTACGATAGCCAGGGCGGCTTCGGATATGAACGAAGAACAGATCGCTCAGATCGGCGATTTGTGTACCATTATAATCCAGGACTCCGATATAAACTCCATTATAATAAGTAAAATCAGCGGTTTTTTCGAGGAACGCAGCGTAAAGACGCTGGCGTCTTTTCCTGAAGGCGCCGATAACAGATCTTCCCGTGAAAAAAACGACGCGGACGGCGGAATCACTCTGCGCGAAGATATTTCTCAAATAAAGTATTACTTTAATCTTGGCAATAGTTTTGATTTATTCGTGCCTTTTAAATTTAAAAATAGCGCGGGCGGCCGTGTCTGGCTCGAAGTTTCTTTGAAAACCACTCAAAAAGCGCTCAACTGGATGCTGTGGCAGAACCTTGTAATAACCGCGCTGCTGACTTTTTTCGGCGGCCTCATCTCCGTTTTTCTTGCGCAGTTCGTTTTAAAGCCGCTTAATTATTTGATATCTTCGACGCAGAAGATATCGGAGGGCATATACGATGCGAAGATGCCCGTTACCGGTTCTTACGAGGCCTCGTATCTTTCGACGGTATTTAACGAAATGGTCGAGCGTCTCGAACAGAAAGAAGAATTTGAAAACAGGATGCGTAACCTGGATAAATTAGCCACTATAGGCCAGCTTTCGGCGGGTATCGCGCATGAAATCAAAAATCCTCTCACTTCGATTCGCAGCCTGATCGAATTATTAAAAGAAGAAGAGGGCCTTAGCGCCGAGGGAATGAAATCGATAAATATAGCCATCAGTGAAGTTGACAGGTTAAATAAAGTAACCAACGAATTCGTATCGCTTGCCAAACCTTATAAAAACAGGAATCTGACTTTTTTCGACGTGAATGAAGTACTGAAAAAAATATCGCTTTTATTAAAGCCGCAATTGAAAAAAAACGGGATCGAGCTTTATTGCAATTTGAATTCAAAATTCAATATATTCGGCGAAGCCGATGAACTTGCGCAGGTATTTTTAAATATAATAATAAACTCCATGCAGTCTTTCCAAGTCGGTAAAACTTCAAAAGCGATTATAATCAATTCGCGTGACGCGGGCGACTGCTGCAAGGTTGAAATTATCGATAATGGCTGCGGAATAGATAAAGAAGGTATTCCAAAAATTTTCATGCCTTTTTTTACAAACAAACCTTCAGGAACCGGGCTGGGGCTTTCGATAGTAAAAAGGATATTAGACGATATGAAGGCTGAAGTTGAAATAGAAAGTTTGCCCGCCAGCGGAACGGCTTTTAAGATATCGTTTCCTATTAAAAGCGATTATTCACGCGGCGGCAATAACTTTTAAGGTTGTTACGGTTTGAAGTTTTTCATCAAAGGGGTATTTAATGACTGATAAAAATTATGGAAAAATATTATTAATAGACGATGAAGCCAGTATTCTTTTTTCTTTGAGCTCGCTTTTAGGCCGGCAGAAGTATATATGCGACACCGCCGATTCCGGCGCTATGGGAATTAAAATGTTCCAGCAGAATATAAGCGCTTACGATATCGTAATTACCGATTTTCTAATGCCGGGCGTAGACGGGATGCAGGTGCTTAAAACTATCAGGCAGTTGAGGCCTGAAACCTGCGTAATAATGCTCACCGCGCACGGCAATACCGAAAATGCGGTAAACGCGATGAAAGAAGGCGCTTATGATTATATATCGAAGCCTTACGAAAATGAAAAAATCAAAATAATAGTTAAACAGGCCTTCGAGCGAATTAATCTCGAGCGCGAGAATATTATGCTTAAAAGCCAGTTAAGCTGCGAGTATAAGTTTGAAAATATTATCGGTAATTCCGATAAAATGAATTTAGTTTTCGATAAAATAAGTAAAGTGGCCGTTACCGACGCCACGGTGCTTATAACCGGCGAATCGGGCACCGGCAAGGAGCTTGTAGCCAGGGCCATTCATTTTAACAGCGGCCGCAGGCAGCGTAATTTTATAACGATAAACTGCGCGGCCATACCGGCGGACCTCCTTGAAAACGAGCTTTTCGGCCATGAAAAAGGCGCTTATACGGGCGCGCATAACGAGTATAAAGGCAAGTTCGAACAGGCCGACGGAGGCACTTTATTTTTAGACGAGATCGGCGATATGCCGATGCAGATCCAGGCTAAAGTGCTGCGCGCCATTCAGGAGCAGACTATCGAAAGGCTCGGCGGCGGCCAGTCGGTAAGGGTTAACGTGCGCTTAATCGCGGCCACCAATAAAGATCTTGAAAGTGAAATCGCGGAGAAGCGCTTCAGGGAAGATCTTTATTACAGGCTTAACGTCATAAATATTATTATGCCTCCCCTGCGCGAGCGTAACGGCGATATTTCAATGCTCATAAAGCATTTTATGACTTTTTTTTCTAAGAAAATAAATAAAAAAGAGCCAATCCTCACTAAAAACTCTCTTTTGATGATGCAAAATTATCACTGGCCCGGAAACGTAAGGCAGCTTCAAAATACGATCGAACGCATATTAGTGCTTTGCGACGGCGATTCTATCGATACCTGCGAGCTGGTGCTAATAAGCGGCCTTAAAGACGCCGGCGCCGCCGTTGAAAAAAGCGGTCAACCTCCGTGCTGCCATGATTCGGTAACGCCGGCTTCGGCGGCCGCTTTGCCCCGGCTTCAACCGGCGGGCTGCGACGGCGTTTACAAAGTAAGCGATTTAGAATCGCGGCAATATCACGAGGCGCAGAAAATGCTTATCGAACAATTCGAACTCGATTATATAACCAGGGCGCTTAGGCGCAACAGTGGTAATATATTGCGCACTTCGCAGGAAATCGGCCTTAACAGGGCGCATTTTTACGAAAAATTAAAAAATCTCAAAATCGACGTCGATCAATTTAAAAAAACTCAGTAGCGCTCATATTTTTATACCAAATTTTTCTGATTATCTTCACATTTTATATTGAATTGTGTTTCTTATTCTGATATAATAATTACTTATTATGAGAAATGAAGAATATAATTTTATATCATTTAAGTTCATGTTAGTGCTGGGTTTAACGACGTCGATTTTATTATCATATATTCCTTTAACGCAAAGTTGCGCATGTCTTGCCGCTGAAATTAAAAAAATAGAAAAACTTGGCGGCAATAATTATAAATTCGACTTTGATTTTACCTCGCCAGTAGTCTTATCCGCATATATTTCGACCGCCGGCAAAAACCAGAAAATTTACGAACTTATTAACACAGTGCTTTTGAGCGAAAGTGATTCTAATTCGGTCAGTATCAATTTAAACGACGCTTTTTTGAGATACGCCATAATATCTAAAGACGAAAACGGTAAAATATCCGATTCTTATTCGCTGGATAAGGCGCGAAAGTATAATATTTTTTTTGAATATTATCCGCTCGATTATTCTCAAAATTTAACTTTCGGTTCTTCCGGCCGCTCCAGCGGACTTTTGTCCGGTCCCGCCGGCATTGCCGCCGACAGCGACGGCAATATTTTCGTGTGCGACTGCGGCAACGACCGCATACAAAAATTCGATCCGGCCGGGCATTTCATCTATGAATTCGGAAGTTTTTCATGGGACGAAAAAAACACTTCTCCTAATAATATCGGAGTTTCCAATGCAGCGGCTTTTAATGAGCCGGTTTCGGTCGCCCTGACGCCCAAAAATATATTCGTATCCGAGCGCGGCAATAATCGAATACAAAAATTCGACCGTGACGCTAATTTCGTGCTGGCATTCGGCGGCGAGGGGAAAACCTTAGGCAGGCTTAACGCGCCGCTCGGCATCGCATGTGATCGTTCTAATTACGTTTGGGCATGCGATTCTAAAAACGACCGCGTGCAAAAGTTCGACGCGAACGGAAATTATATGCTCGAAATCGGCGGGTTCGGTTATGGCAGCGGCAAGTTCAACGAACCGGTCGATATCTCGATAGATTCTAAGGGAAATATATATGTTCTGGATTCGGGCAATAAAAGAATAACTAAATTCGACGAATATGGCAACGTAATTAACGAAATATCGCTGAAAAAAATCGAAGATATAAAACAGGCGGATGCCGTCGCGGTCCTTCTGGATAAAATAATACTCGCCGGGATTACCTGCGGCGGCGTATCACGGCTCGCGGCTTTTAATCAGGACGGAACTTTCGCGGGTTATTACGGCGGCAGTTATTCAAAAATAGCCGGTATCGCCATAGACTCCGACGCTAACATTTATTTGAGCGACGGCGCGGCGAATAAAATAATAAAATTATCCATCAAGCCCGATAAAGTATCTATTTATAAAGGGCTTGAAAACGTAATAAAAAAATGATATAAATAAATATTTGATAAATGGGGCTGGTAATGCGTAAAACTTCGAATATCGTTAAAATAATTTCAATAACGGCGCTTGTATTTTCTTCGGCGCTGCTTTGCGCCTGTGATGACGCGCTTAACGTTTTTTTAATGAAAAAACATATATCCAGAACGGAAAAACGTATCGAGCAAAAGCAGAAGAAAGATTCGGCTGCCGATATGGTTAAAATGAAACCGTCTTTTATGTTCGCCGACGATGAAAAATTTTTTAAAAATCACATGCTGCTCAAAGAAGAATACTTTCTTCTCGATCGTTACAAGTATATCAGCGCTTCTTCGGTTTCTAATTTTTTGACGGATACGGATTCCAACTTTATAATATACGATAAAGCGTCCGCGGCGCTGCTTTTTTTTAATAAATTAGGCGTTCTGGAAAACAGGGTCCGTCTTAATTTCGGCGGCGAGTCGCGGATACTGGCGCCTTCTAATATGCAGAGGGACGAAAACGGCAATATAATGATGACCTGCTCCATACTTGGCCGTTTCTATCGTTTTACTCCGGCGGGAGTTCTGCTTAACGCATCCGAAATTAATGAAAACGAAGGCTCCGTTTTAAAGCGAATGTTCGCGATAAAAATGTTTTCTAACTCTAAATATAATATTCTGGCTGAATTTAATTCAAAAAAAATCTTCGTTTATGAAAATGACAATAAATTATTCGAGCTTAAACACGAGGGCATGTCTGATGATTCATATATTTATTTTTCGCCGCAAAACGATATTTTTTTAGTTGACGTCGCCTCGTCTTCGATACTCAATATAATTCCCGAATCGGGCGCATCTTCGAAACAAAGCGGTAAATATTCATTGAAAACTTATAGGGGAGATAAAATACTTAAAAATTCCATAGGCCAGATTTTCATATATAAAAAGAATGAACGCGTGATTGAAAAATTAAACTTATCCGGCAAGGTAATTTCGAGTTACGGAATAATAAAAGACAATAACATAACTTTTGAAAACAACCTTTTCCCTTGCGATTTTGCTATAGATACGGACGATTCTCTTTATATTCTCGACGACAAAAATTATAAAATAAACGTTTATTCGCGCTCGGGCGTTTTCAGTTTTTCTTTCGGCAGCTACGGAAAAAGCGCGGGCCGGTTTGTAGCGCCTCATAAAATAACGGTTGACAGGCTTAAACGTATAATAGTGAGTGATAAAGATAAAAACAAAGCTCTGGTTTTTAACTCTAAAGGCGAATATATAGAAAATTACGGCGATATACTCGGCACTAATTTGTTAGAGCATTACGGCCTGTTTGCCGACCTTCACGAAAAAATTCATATTCTGGATTATATTTCCAACCAGCATTATACTATTAATTATAACTTTCAGTTTTTAAGAATATTAAACGATGTTTTTTCTAAAAAAACCAACTATCCTCAAAATTTTATTACGCTTAATTCGTCGGCCGGCATTAATTATTTCGATCTTAACGCCCAGAGATGTTATGAACTTTTGCCCGAAGCGAAACTTAAACGTCTCGATATTCCCGCTGAAATAAGCAGCATTAAAATAGAGCCGCGCAAAATTTTCGTTAAAAATATAACCAGAGACGGTTCCGGCAATTTATTGGGTTTGTGTAAAAATGAAAATTTCGTGTATAAATTAGATATTACCGGCCGCACGATAAACAAATTCAAACTTCCCGAAAAAGGCGAATTCTATTCGGCTATAGCTGTAGATTTATTTAAAAATTTCTACCTTATTTCAAAACGCGACAATAAAATATTAAAATTTGACGAAGCGGGAAAACCTGCCGGAACTTTCGCTTTTAACGATGAGACGCTTTCAAAAAACGAGACGCTTTCGCTTCTGACTTTCTTTAAAAACAACTCGGCATTCGCATGCAGCCTTCAGCAGAAGAAAATCGTCGTGTTTAACACTTTAAACGGTTTTACGGTCGACTCTTCGCACGGCCTCGATCGAGACGGCGGCCGCGGCGCCGAAGTGCTCGACGTTACGGCAGCCGGTGAAAATATATTTGTTTTATCTTCTTCAGGCGGAAATTTAATGGTGCTAAAATATAAACTTATCGATTATTTCCGCGAAGGCGTATCGCTTTTTTCGCGCGGCCTTTTCCAGGAAGCGCTTGTGATGTTTGAAAAGCACAGGCGTTTCGACAGCCGTCCGGGGCCTAACGCTCTTTTTTACATGGCGCAGTGCTATAGAAAGATGTCTAAAAATTATGAGGCCGCGCTTCTCGAAGCTGAAATTTCAAAAAAATATCCCGACTCTCATGCGGCAAAAAGGGTCGAGTAAATATTTAACGGCTGGTTTTATTTTACGGCAGGCCGATTAAAGCGTTTATTTGATTTATTTGCATTTTTAATAAAAATATTATATAATACACTGATTCCGATTCGACGGCATTTCCGGATGTAAAATAAGGAGAGTATCATGAGCAGGTTTAAAAATAAAGGTATAGAAAAAATATTGTATTTAATTCTGATAGTATTTCTGGCGGCGAATTTCACCGGATGCGGAAAGGCTAAAAAAGTCGATCCCGAGCCCGATATGGATTTGCTTCCTAAATTCAGGACGGCGGCCGAATATTATAATCTGGCCAACGTGGCTGGCCAGAACGGCAAGATAGATCTGGCTATCCGCAATTATAAGCGCGCCATCGAAGCTGATCCGACTCACGCGAAATCATATGCCAGCATCGGCCTGGCCTACGCTAAAAAAGGCGATTATAAAACCGCCATGCCCTTTTTATTAAAAGGCGTCGAGCTCGATAATAAGATGGCTTTCGCGCATTATAACCTCGGGGTGATATACGCCAAACTCGGTAAAAACGAAATGGCCGAGTCCGAGTTTAAAACGGCTATCGAGCTCGATTCGAAAGATCCCAGCTCCTACAGCGCTTTAAGCAGCCTCTATACTAAAATGGGCGACGATCAGAAAGCTTCTTTTTATATGAAAAAATATGTAGATTTAGTTCCAAGCGATCCTTATTCTCATTATAATCTGGGCGTTTATTATCTTGAAAAAGGCATAAAAGACTCCGCGCTCGAAGAATTTCTCCTCGTGCTTAAATTCGATCCTAATTTTAAAGAGGCCTATTTTCAGATCGGCGTAATATATCACAACGAAAATCATACCGATAAAGCTATTGAAATGTATAAAAAAACTCTCGAACTCGATTCGACTTATATTAACGCCTGCATAAATTTAGGCGACTTATATTATTTCGAAAAAAACGATCTGACCAATTCGCTTTATTATTATAATAAATCGCTTTCTATCGACTTCAACAATAAGTACGCACGCAAGATGATAACTAAAATTCAGGATGAAGGTAAAAGATAATGCTCGAGCGTTCGAATTCAGGCGCAATAATAATCGAAGAGATTAACGACGGCTGCGTGCTGCGCGTCGGCGAAAAAATCCTCAAGCGAAGTCTCGGAACGTCTATCTGCGCTAAAATTTCCGATTACAAAATAAAATCGCGTTTTTCAAAAGTAGCCATAGACCTTTGTGAAAGGCCTATCGGAGCCGAAGACGCCGAAAAATTAAAAAAATATATACAGCAGCATTGCGATGTAAAAGTGTCTCACATCTATTCCAATACTTCCGATGTGAGCCGTAAAAGCAGTGATGGCGCTCACGATTTAAATTTATCAGGCAGCTTCGAATCGAAAAAAACGCTTTATTCAAGGGCCAACCTGCGCTGCGGTCAGATTCTTGAATATGACGGTTCGGTCGTTTTAATGGGCAATTTAAACGCGGGCGGCCATATAGAGGCGCAGCATTCGATCGTCATTCTCGGTGAAATGCGAGGCTCGGCCCGCGCCGGTATTTCAAAAGACCCCGATTCTTTTATTTACGCCGGGGCCTTCATGCCCGTAAAGGCTGAAATTGGCGATGCCTGCGTCACTTATTCGCAGATTCCCGAGCGGCTGATCGGGGGCAATGTTATATGCTGTTTAAATAACAATGAAATTGTATTAAAGGGAAATTTTGACGAAAAGCCCTCTAAAGGATGTGTTATATTTGCTTAACGACAATCCCGGCGTTAATGGCGCCGTTAACGGTCAACCTGGAGAGGCGGCGCTCAAATTTACGGCGGCCGATAAAAACGCCGCTAAAGAAAGATACGCAAAGGTGTACACGATAGTTTCCGGCAAGGGCGGCGTCGGCAAAACCACTATATGCGCCAACCTCGGAATGGCGCTTTCTCTTCTCGGTAAAAAAGTGCTTTTAATCGACGGCGATATCGGCCTTAAGAATCTCGATGTTATAATGGGACTCGAAGAATACAGCGTTTATGATATAGCGGCATGCGCCGCCGGGAAAGTTAAATTCGCCTCAGCCGCAATCCAGGATCCCCGCGTTTCATCGCTTTTTGTTATATCCGCCTCCCAGTCGCTCGATAAAAGCCACCTGACGCCCAAGCAGATGGGACTTTTCTGCCATGAACTGATGAAGGATTTCGATTATATTTTAATTGACTCGCCGTCCGGTATAGAAAACGGGTTCGCGTGCGCGATAGCTCCGGCTACTCACGCTTTGATCGTTGTAACGCCCGAGCACGCCTCGATTCGAAACGCCGACCGTATAGCGGGCCTGATGGAAGCTAACGGCATACTGCCTAAAAATATAAGCGTTATAATAAATAAAATCGAAGCTCATCTTATCGCCGATTCGATAGCCGTCGATCCCGACGATATACAGAAAGCTCTAGCGCTTCCGGTTACGGCACAGATACCTTTCGATTACGACGTTATCGCTTCTAATTTTAAAAAGCGGCCGGTAGTATTGAACGGCCGTTCATTAGCCGCGAAGATTTTTGTTAATATAGCCAGGACGATCGACGGCGAGAAAGTCGACCCCGTTATCGTTAAAAAAATGGGTATATTTGACCGGTTTTTCAATATTTTTTCAAGATGAGCCATGAATATAACATCAGCCCGTATGGGCAATCTGCATGTAATTTTAACCGCCCTATTCAATAAATTGGGCATCAATTATATCATCCCTCCCCCGATAACGGAGCGAACCTACGAAATAGGTTTCAGATTATCGCCTGAGCAGGTATGTCTTCCATTTAAAATATGCGTCGGAAGTTTCGTCGAGGCTATTGAAAAAGGCGCGGACGCCATCGTTATGGCGGGCGGCAACGGCCCCTGCCGTTTTGGATTATACGGCATGCTGCAGCAAAAAATATTGAGCGAGGCCGGTTATCGGTTTAAAATGTTTGTATTCGATCAGGACAATATTTTAAAGGTGTTAAGCGAACTTTCCGCCATAGCCGGTCTTAATAAGCTGCGTATTATATCGGCTTTCCGCTTCGCGTGGAAAATTTTAAAATTATGCGAAGAGAACGAAAAATTATCTTATTATTACCGCGCTCATTGCGGCGATAAAGCTGCGGTTGATAAAATCGAAAAAGAAATAGAAACGCTTTTATTAAAAACCAATACGCCCGCGCAGGCGGATAAATTGAAAAAAGATCTTAAATTTTATTACAGTTCGTCGTTAAAAACGGATATCGATAGTCGCGAGGTGATTAAAATAGGCGTTCTCGGCGAAATTTATATGATGCTGGATCCGGAGGCGAATATGGATATAGGCAGGCGCCTCGGACGCATGAACGTATGGGCCGATAAAACTATTTATTTATCGAGCTGGCTGCTTAAATTAACTTCGCTGGATTATTTTTCTAAAACCAGCTATGCGAATCAAAAAAAGACGGCGGCCCGTTATTTAAAAAGCGATATCGGCGGAAAAGGCGTTCAGACGATAGCTTCGGCCATTAATTACGCCCGCGGCGGCTTCGACGGTTTAATACATATTACGCCGTTTTCCTGTATGCCCGAGCTTGTCGCTACAACCATCATGCCGGTCGTCTGCCGTGATAACGATATAGCCTGTCTTTACCTTTCATACGACGGACATACATCCAGGACGGCTTTTATCACAAGACTCGAGGCATACGTAGATATGCTTAAAATGAACAGGACGGCGCGCCGGTGAATAAAGAAAAAGTTTATATAGGAATAGACGCGGGATCGGTTTCGGTCAATCTGGCTATAATAGACCAGAATGCGAGGCTGCTGAAAAAGCGCTATATACGCACTAACGGCGCGCCGATCAACGCGCTTCGAACGGCTTTGCTTGAAAACGAAAAAGAGCTTGGTGAAAAATATACGGTCGCCGGCGCCGCCACTACGGGTTCCGGCAGGCACCTTATCGGTTATCTGATAGGCGCGGATGAAATCAAAAACGAAATAACTTCCCACGCGGTCGCCGCGATGCATTATTACGACGACGTTTCGACCGTTATTGAAATCGGCGGCCAGGATTCGAAAATTATAATAATTGAAAATAAGGTCGTCGTGGATTTTGCGATGAATACGATATGCGCGGCCGGGACAGGTTCTTTTTTAGACCAGCAGGCGCAGAGGCTCGGCATCGATATATCCGAATTCGGCGATTACGCTCTCCGTTCTTCGATGCCGACTAAAATAGCCGGCCGCTGCGGAGTATTTGCCGAATCCGACATGATCCATAAACAGCAGATGGGTTATCCGAAACATGATATTATAGCCGGATTATGCATGGCTTTAGTAAGTAACTATCTTAATAACGTGGGCCGAGGCAAAAAAATCGCGGATAAAGTCGTGTTTCAGGGCGGCGTTGCGGCTAATCGCGGCATTATAAAATCTTTCGGCGAGACTCTTGGTAAAAAAATACATGTAGCGGAGCATTACGACGTAATGGGCGCAATCGGCGCGGCGCTGATAGCGCTTAAAAAGCGAAACGGCCGGCCGGGCGAAAAAAGTAAATTTAAGGGCGCCGCCTGCTTTGACGGGGAAATTTCTTCGGAGGCATTTGAATGCCGCGGCTGCTCTAATTTATGTGAGATAATTTGCGTGAAAAGAAACGGCGTCCGGCTCTTTAACATAGGCGGCCGTTGTGGTAAATACGAACGCGGCGATTAGCGCCGTTATATTAAAAGCCGATTTTAAATAAGGAGCTGAATTAATGCTGAGTAAACAATTACTTGATATTATTTGTTGTCCCGTCTGTCGCGGCGCCCTTAAATACGCCGCCGAAATTTCGGAATTGCAATGCCTGAAGTGTATGCTGGCTTATGATATTAAAGACGATATACCCGTAATGCTCATAGACAGCGCCCGTAAAATATCTGAAAAAAAAGATAGATAAAAATCGGATACAGGAAATTTTGAATATATCGAAGAGATAAATAAAAACGAGGTGGTTAATTATGTTTGGCGCTAAACTTAAAGTCCCGATTTTTGCCAATGTTAAAATAGGCGATATAGAAGGGAAGTTTCGGTTGTTTAAAGAGCTCGACCTTTTTCCTGAAATTTATATAGACTCCCTTTCTTTAGCGCCGTTATCGCATTCAAGGCTCGACGAGCTCAATTGTCTTTTCAGGCAGAATTCTATGCTCGCGACGCTCCACGCGCCGTTCTGGGATCTGTCTCTCGGCTCGGTCGATGAAGAAATCAGAAAGTTGTCCGTTAAGCGCATAGTCACTTCGCTTAATATAGCTAAATCGCTTAACGCGAAAAACGTCGTTTTTCACAGCGGTTACACTGAAACTTCATATATTTCATCGCCGAAACTTGAATGGAATAATCGCTTTTACGCAAGCCTCGGAGAAATCCTCGATTACGCGGGCAGTTTTGGCTTGAAAATTGCCCTGGAAAACGTTTATGAGCGCGACGTCGAGTTTTTTGTTTCGGCCTGTGAAACTTTTAAAAACCAGGGGCTCGGAATTTGCTTCGACTGCGGCCACTATAACGTTTACGGCGCAACGCCCCTCGAAGAATGGCTCGGCGCTTTAGCGCCTTATTTAAGGGCCGTTCATCTTCATTCGAATAACGGAAAGGCCGATGAACATTTAGCCGTTGACGAAGGCAATATAGATTTCGAGAAGATATTTAGAATACTCGCCGAAAAAAAGGTGGCGCCGCTTATTACGATCGAAAATAAAGTAGAAGATTATCTGGTGACTAGCGTTAAAATTTTACGCTCCGAAAAATATTTCAGAGTGCTTAATAGTTTTATGCCCGATATCGATTAGCTTCCTTTAATTAATTGAAACGGCGGTTTAAAAATAAAAAAGGATAAATTCATGATTGCGAATACAATAAAGCGCCCGGATCGTCTCGAACTGAAAAGTATATTCGATTATCTTAATAAATCTCTGTGCGAAGTTAAAAGCGTCATTAAATTCAGCGTGCCCGCCGATTGCGTGATTACCATAGCCGAAGCGGAAGTTCGCGCCGAATTTTATCCCCAGCATAACGACGAAAATTTTATAACTCTTCTAAACGGCTGCGACTTTGCCGAATTGAAAAACGGAGGCCGCGCATGCCGGATTTTAAAGGAGCGCTCCGAAAATTTTAATTACATGCTTTTTTATCTAAACGGCTGTTTTTACGCGCTGGCTTTCGCCGGGACGGCAGAGGGCCTCGAGGTCCGGGCGGAAGGCTTAAAACTCGCGCTGCGGCTCTGTGTTGATTTTTATGACGCCGAAGCGGCTTCCGATATAGAGCCTATGACTAAACTCTTCAATCATGGATATTTTCAGCGGGAGCTCCGTCGTATTATCGCCAGGAGCGAATTCGAATGGGAATGGATGCGTAAAAACGATCCGCCGCTCGAATACGACTCGAATAAAGCTAATGTGGCGATGATATTATTCGATATAGATAATTTTAAAAATTTTAACGACACTTACGGCCATCACACCGGCGATGCGGTTATTAAAACCGTCGCCGCCGCGGCGTTGAAAGAAACTTTGAAATACGGCGGCGATTTAATCGCGGCCCGCTACGGCGGAGAAGAATTCGCGATCATAGCGTCCGGACTTTCGCGCGCTAAAGTTAGCGAGTGCGCCGAAAATATCAGGGCGTCCGTCGAAGCCATCGACGGGCGGGCGGTTGCTAAAGAGGCCGGCACCGCGCTTAAAATATGCCGCGTGACGGTGAGCGTCGGTATCGCTTTTCATGACGCTTCGTCCGCTTCGGCTTTCGATAGCGGGGCGGAAGATAAAGTCGATAAATGCGCCCGCGAGCTGGTTAAAAAAGCCGATCTCGCTCTTTACGGTTCAAAGCAGCTCGGCAAGAACCGCGTTACCGGGTATGAGTCGCTTCCATATTTATGCCTGAGCGTAATAGAACGCCGGGGCGATTTTATTTTAATAAACGGCGGAAGCGCTCATGGCATCGATTATAACGATCGTTTTGAAGTTTACGATTCGCGCTATAACGGCTTGGTCGATATTATAAACCCGGCGACTTCGAAAAAGATCGGCTCTTATCCGCGCTTATTAAAGGGCGTTATAAGCGTTTCGAAAGAATTCGATTGTTTCGATTCTATCATAATGGAAAAAGTGTCGGTATGCCGGGTTGAAAAAGAAATCGATAAAATAGCCATAGGCGCTGATGATATATGCGTGCCGTCGGGGCGCGCCGAAAAAGAGATTTATTCCGGCGACGTTTTCCTGCCGCGCGATTTATTTGACGCGGTTTATTATCGCGCGCTCGATCCCGAAAATATATCGGCTCTCGGCGCTTATCGCAGCCTGATACTGGTTAATATCAAAAGTCTGGTAGATAAAATGATATATAACCGGCCCGTAAAATTAAAATCGCTGGTTTCCGAAATTAAGGAAGCGGCCGTTTTGAGCGGATTAAAATTTGACGCGCTGCACATGCTTTCGACCGATAAAATTATGGCATGCTTTAAGAAAGATTTTAATGCGGAGGCCGCCGGAAATTTCGTGAAAACGATTAATAAGCGGCTTAACTCGATCTTCGGCGACGAAGCGCCGCTAATCAGGCTCAGCGTTTTGAACGCCGGATTATTATTAAAAAACGGCGTCCACTGCGGCGATATATTGAGGTTTTTGCGCATAGCGGATTTCGTAAATTCTTTTTATAAAAATCCGCGGTTGATAGAGGAGTTCGATTATCAAACATACCGTAAATACGGACTTTATAAATATTATTGCGCGGATTATGAAAAAGCTCTCGAGATATTTAGCGACTGCGAAAGGTTGTTTAAATATCCGCCAGATTTCAGGCTTTACCAGAATATAGGCAGCCTGGCTCTCAAACTCAATAAAACGGGCCTCGCGCTCAAATATTTTTTAATGGCCGAAAAACTGGACGGTTCTTCGGCTGTGCCTAAAGCGAATCTCGCCCTGGTATATTCGCTCAAGGGCGCTTATGAAAAAGCCGTTGATTATTACGCCCAATGCCTGGATCTCGAGCCGGGCAACGCCCAGTATAACAATAATATGGCCCACAATTTACTGTTTTTGAATAAACGGCTTAAATATGCCTTTAAATGTGTAAAAAAAGCTATCGACAACTGTTCGACCGCTCAACTTCCTCCGTTCTTAGATACTCTCGCCGATATTCAGATGGCTTCGGGCGATTATAAATCGGCCGTTGAAAGCTATAAACGTGAAATAAGGCTTTATAAGCTAAACGCGCCGCCGGAAATATACCTTAAACTCGCGCTGGCTCTGCTTAAAGCGGGCGACAGGCCGTCGGCGTCAAAAACTATGGGCGCGCTTAAATCGCGCCCCGATTATATTAACGAGGCTCATAAAATAGCGGAATATGAAAAAATAATAGGAAATTCTTAAAAAAATTAAAACAACTATTGAATTTTATTGCAAACTTGCGTATAATAATGTTGTTTTTATTTTAAAATAAGGAAGATGGTAGAATAAGTGTACTTAAAAAATCTTACGATTCATGGCTTTAAATCATTTGCCAATCGTACCACTCTCGAGTTTCCTTCCAATTTGCTTGGTATAGTCGGCCCGAACGGGTCCGGCAAGTCGAATATATGCGATTCGATCCGCTGGGTTTTGGGCGAGCAGAGTTCGAAAGCCCTGCGCGGTCAGAAGATGGACGATATAATATTCGGAGGCACTTCGACGATCTCGCCGGCAAAATTCTGTGAGGTGCGTCTTACTTTTGATAATAAATCCCGATTTTTTAAAATGGATTCCGACGATTTCGTCCTGGCGCGTAAAATATATCGCAGCGGCGAGAGCGAATATATAATAAACGGCGATCAGTGCCGTCTTAAAGATATTAAAGAAAAAATTATGGATACCGGCCTCGGCCGCGACGCATATTCGATAATAGGCCAGGGCATGGTCGATAATATAATAAGTTCGCGCGGCAATGAACGGCGTGCCATTATCGAAGAAGCGGCCGGAATAGTTAAATATAAGGCCGATAAAAACGAATCTTTGCGTAAAATAGCCGATACTCAGGTTAATATAGACCGGCTCTCCGACCTTATAATAGAGCTTGAAAAACAGCTCGGCCCGTTATCGCTGCAGGCGCAGATAGCCCGGCGTTATATGGCGCTGATGGAGCAGCTCAAAGATAAAAAAATAAAAAAACTCATCTATGAATTCGACGCGCAGCACCGCGAACTTTCATTAAGAAAGGCCATGACGGGTGAATATCATAAAAAGCGCGAGGAGCATACTCAAAAAATCATCGTTTTTACCGCTGAGGTCGAGTCTTTTCAGGCGAGGGTAGTCACTCTCAACGACAAATACTCTCAAATCAAGAAGGATAACTTCGATATTATAACCGAGCTCGAGGGCCTTCAAAATATTGAAAAAGAGCTTTTGAGCAAACTTTCGCAGATTAACGCCAACCGCGAGTCTTACGTTCGAACGCTCGACGAAGTCGGCGATAAAATAGAATCTATTCAGGGCGAAAATAAAGAGATTGAAACTGAAATTATATCGTCTGAAAAATATCTTACGGATCTGGATATCGAAATAAAAAAATTGCAGGAAGATATAAGCAGCCTTAGCGTTCGTATTAAGAGCAGTGAAAAGCAAGTCACGGCGACTCAGGATACGACCATTGAAAATATTAACGAGCTTTCCGGCGCTAAATCCAGCTTGAATCTGCATGAGAGCGAATTGAAATTTAACGTTCAGCAGATTAAAAAATTGAATTTTGAAATAGACCGCCTTCAGGAACGCATAAACGAGCTTTCGCTTAAAAGCGCGAAGGGCGCAGACGATCAGGATGCTAACAGGCGTAAACACTCCGAATTGAAAAAAAAGCTGAGCGAAGCTTCGGTAAAAATCCAAAATTTATATAACGGCGAAAAACAGCTTTTAAAAACCATACAGGATAATACGGGCGAGCTTCTTACAACTCGCGCCCAGCTTAAGGCGCAGGAAGACGTTCGCAGAAATTACGACGGGTTTAAATACGGCGTTAAATTCATAATGAATGAAAAACAGCGTAATCCTGAAAATTATAAGGGGATATGCGGTTTAGTTTCAGATCTTGTAAGCGTGGCTCCCGAGTACGAAACGGCCCTTGAAGTCGCACTGGGCGCTAATATGCAGAGCATAATAGTCGAAAAAGCCAGAGATACCGAGGCGTGCATCGATTTACTTAAGCGAAATAAAGCGGGCCGCGTTACGTTTCTGCCCCTGGATACGGTCCGCACCGGCGCTCCCGCCGTAATTCCTTCCAATTTAAAAGGTTTTATAGGCATAGCGGCGGAGCTTGTCAAATACGACAAAAAATATCAGAGCGTATTTGAATATCTACTTAATCCGGTTCTTCTTGTCGATACTCTTCAGCATGCCAACGAATTTATTGCGCGCAACCGCTTTTCGGGCCGCATAGTCACTCTCGACGGCGAGTTAATAAACGCCAGCGGCGCCATAACCGGCGGCTCGCTTGACAGGCAGTCGGGTTCGAGCCATTTTTCCAATTCGGGCAATCTCGACGCGCTTAAATCGCGTTCAGTTTATCTTGATGATAAAATCAACCAGGACAATATTAAGCTCGATTCCGTAAGAAGGCAGCTCGATACGCTTAAAGCCGAGAATGAAGGTTTTAAAACCGAAGTAACCAGACTCGAGGCGTTATTAGAAACAAGTGAAGAAAGCGGAGGCGATTATTCGCATCGGCTCGAAAATTCAAAAGAAGAAATGAGCGCCATGCGCGCTGAACTGGATTCTTATAATAAAAAAACGGCGGAGCTCGAAGAAAAAATATCCGACGATAAAAAAGTAATAGCGGTGCTTGAAGAAAAATCTAAAGCCTATCATCAAAATTTACAAAAAAATAAAAGCAGCCAGTCCGAAGAACGTGATATGCTTGATAAATTCAGCCGTTTGCTCACTGAGCGCAAGGTGGAGCATGCGACCGTAAATCAAAATCTTAATAATTTCCGCAAAAAAATAATAGACAATCAGAAAGAAATCGACGCTCTTAATAGCCGCAGCCGCAACGATAAGGGCACTCTCGGCAAATACGAGGAGCAGTTTCATGACAATAACGCTAAATTGTCCGACGTGCAAAAAAAACTCGACGATATAAAATCGAAAACGACCATTATCAAAGAGCAGGAAGAAGAAATCACAAAAGAGCTGGAGGCGCTTGCGACTCAGATCCGAATCAAAGAAAATTTAATAGCTTCCCGCAATAAGCAATCGGGCGACATGCTCGCTAAAATCCATGAAATCGAAATACAACAGGCCGAAATCGAAGCCAATATAAAAAACACTAACAATATTGTCGAATCCGAATATAAGCTGCGCGCCGAAGAATTCGGAGAATACCGTGACGAAGCGTTTAAGTACGAAACGGCGGCCTCTGAAATAAGCGAGTTGCAGTTAAACATCGATCGTCTCGGCATCGTGAACCGTTCCGCTATCGACGATTATAATTCTTTGCAGGAGCGCGTCAACGAATTAAAATCTCAGCGCGACGATCTCGTTTCGGCGCGCGATGGCATTTATAAAATAGTCGAAAAAAGCGACGCCGAATGCACTAAATTGTTTAATGAAACTTTTAATAAAATAAACGAGTATATCGGCGAGATATTTCAGCTTTTATTTAACGGCGGCAGCGCGCGCCTTGTGCTCGAAGATCCGGCCAGGCCTCTGGATTGCAATATAGACATCAAGGCGCAGCCGCCCGGTAAAAAACTTCAAAGCATAACTCTTATGAGCGGCGGCGAAAAATCGCTGACTGCGCTTTCACTGCTTTTTGCGATACTGCGCGTCAAGCCTTCGCCGTTTTGCATATTAGACGAAGTCGAGGCCGCCCTCGACGAATTCAACGTACTGCGTTTTATTAAAATGCTCAATAACTTTAAAGATAAGACTCAATTTTTAATAATAACCCATAATAAGCAGACAATGCAGCATTTAGATCTTCTTTACGGAGTCACCATGGAAGAAAAGGGCATATCTAAAATAATTTCGGTCCGTCTTGAGCAGGCATACGATATTATCGATATGGATGCCGCAAAGCCCGTCGCTTCGCAGAGTGTGGCTTAATAAAAAGGGTTCATTTTCATTTTGAATCCAGAAAGAACCATAAAAATACGCGCGGGGCGCAATTACGCTCCGGCATATATATTTGAATTAAAGGGGTGGTCGTTATTAGCTCTTTAGCAGAAAAACAAATCTTAAACAGGTGGAAAAATATTTCAAGTTTTATCAAGGTCATAACGCATTATCCGGCCGACATTTATCGCGAAAAAAAGGCCGATTTTCCTGTGGCGGCTAAAACTTTCGCCGTTGTTTTAATATGTTTTTACGCCTCTATTTTTATTTTTTATTATAACGTTGGGCTATCCGGCTATATTATGCCATGGTCAGGCACGGTCGAACGCATCGAATATAAATCGCCGTCGGTTTCAAATGTGCCCGATTTGAGCGTTATTCACGTTTTAAAAGACGGCGCTGCAAAGCAGATCGAGCTTTTTCAGCTCACCCAGAAAGAAATTATCGAGCTTAAGATTGAAAAAGGAATAAAAGTCAGAAAACCCGTTTTTTATACTGACGTGCTTTTTGGCGGCGAGTCAATTTCTTTTTCTGATATGCTCTCTGATTTTATGTTTTTTATTTTCGGAGTTTTGCTATTTATTTTTGCCGCGGTTACCGGCGGTTCGTTTATAACTATAATATATGCTTCGGTTTTTATGATGAAATCAAAATACGCCAAAAAATAAAAAAACGATTGACACCTTCAATTGTAAATGGTATAATTTATCTATTACAAATAAGTACATATAAATATTTGCTACACGTAAAAGTTCTTTTAAGTATGAAGTAAGGGGGAAGTTTTGTGAGACTACGTGTTCTATTTTTATTTTTAGGGGTATTAATTTTAACGGCTTTTCTGATGCCGCAGTTTTCATTAGCCGCCGATGAGGGGAATTCAAAAATTTCAAAAGAAGAAGTTCCTCAAATTGTAAAGATTTTCGTGAAAGATAAGTTCGATGTCGCGAAACTCGCTAATATGGGGCTCGACCTTCCTGAAGTAAAACATAAAAACAAATATGTAATTTCAGTTATTACCGAAAGCGAATTAAAAAAAGTATCTTCTCTCGGTTATAAATATAAAGTTGTAAACGACGATGCCGACTCGGTGCTGCGCGCTACCCGCGCCGGAACGCTGAGCAAGTACCACACATTCGATCAGATCGAAAAAATACTTAAAGACGCCGAGGCGAATAATCCTTCCATATGCAAACTTCATGTTATAGGCAAAAGCTGTGAAGGCCGTCCTGTATACGCGCTTAATATAGCTTCTCACGCCGCCGGCGCTAAAAAACCGGCCGTGCTTATAATGGGCCTCACGCACGCCCGCGAATGGATATCGGCTGAAGTGCCGACCGCGCTTATCGAAGAAATACTTCAAAAGTATCCGGTTGATAAAACTATGAAAGAACTTGTCGATAGCCGCAGTATATGGGTGGTTCCGGTAGCTAATCCCGACGGTCTGGTTTATTCACAGGCTAAATCTAAAATGTGGCGTAAAAATCGCCGCGCTAATTCCGACAAGTCGTTCGGCGTAGATTTAAATAGAAATTACGGCTATCAGTGGGGAACCGTAGGCGCTTCTACTTATACGGGTTCAGATACCTATCATGGCGTCGGTCCGTTTTCAGAACCCTGTTCTACGGCTGTAAAACAATTAGCCGAGCGCGAAAAATTCAGGGCGACCGTATCTTTTCATAGCTATTCCGAATTAGTTCTTTTTCCTTTCGGTTATGCTTATGAGGCTGTCGCTAAAGACGAACAACTTCTTGCCGAACTCGCTAAAGGAATAGCTAAATTCAACGGTTACACTCCTGAAAAAAGCTCCGATCTTTATCCTGCCATGGGCGATTCCGACGATTGGTTTTACGGCGCTATGGGCGCTCTCGCTTTCACGATAGAACTCGGCTCGCAGTTCGTTCCTAACGATAACGAAGTCGATAAAATAAACGCCGATAACGTTAAATCATGCCTTTTCTTAATCGAAAAAGCTGGAAACGTTCACGCGTCCAATCATCCGGATTTTGCTTCAAAGGTGCAGCGCGCTATTTCAACTTTCGCATTTTACAGCGCTACAAGCGATGCACGCGCTAATACTTCAAAAACTGAATTAATCAATATTTTAAATCCAGTAAACGATAACGACGGAAAAGTATTTGACGAATTCATACTTGAAGTCGAAAAATCCGACCTTAATTCTAAAAAAATGCTGGCGCCGGTTTTAAAAGAAGTTAAAGATATGTACACTCAAAACATAATAAATAAACTTGGTAATACCCGACAGGTCATTCGCGATATCGAAAAATTACAGATCGAGCTTGAAAAAGTCGAAGAAAAGTAATTTTTGAATCGACGGCCTGAAAAAAGTTAAAAAATAAATATCACATATAAGCGGGAGGCAAAAGACTTAAAGTCTTTGCCTCCCGCTTATTTTTGTAGTGACGTATCTGGAGATGCGATTATCGCCGAAAAAAATAAATGCGGGTTATAAGAAAAAGGATATTATTGCCGATACAAAACGAAGATTAGTAAAAAGTTTTTGCGCATAAACGCGCCGCTCTAAATTCGTTAAATGAGATTAAATGATTTAAAAAGCTGTAAAATTACTTACTAATCGATGATTAATGGCAAAAAATATTATATAAATCCGCGGGAGGATAAAATGAAAGATTTTATTAAAAAACACAATTTCCTGTTTTTTTCGTTATTTTTATTCGCATTAATGGTGTTTGCGGGCTGCACGGAGTCGAAAAACTCTAGCTCCGTCATTCCATGGTCGGACGATGGCGTCGAGCCTAATAACCCGACCTGGAAGATCGATACGCCATACGTGGTTCAAAAGATGACCGAGCAGTTTTATCAGGTCACCTTAGACTGGAACCCCGTTACGACCAATAAATATGATCAGGCCAAAAAGAATATCGTCGGTTATTATATATTCAGAAGGCGCGAAGGCGGCGCTGATAAGAAGGTAGCGACTACGACGGACGATTATTATATCGATAAGTCTTCGGAATTAATAGAAGGCGAAAAATTTATTTATACAGTCATTGCCTTTGACAACATGCTCAGGCAAAGCGCCCCCTCGGCGCCTCAGATCATAAGGCTTCAGGCGACCGCAGGTAATATCCCCAAGCCGCCGGCTAACGTATATTTCGCTCCCGCCCGTCAAACCGTTTTTGGCATGGATCGCGGTTCTATAATTGTATCGTGGGACCAGCCGACTCAAAATACCGACGGCTCGCCGCTCGACGATTTAAAGGAATTCGAGATCGAAAGACATTCGGGTAATATCAATGAGTGGCAGTCGATCGCAAAAGTTCCAGCAGGCATAAACGTATTTACTGATTCCAACCTTGTAATGGGTGTTTTTTACTACCGCGTAAGATGTATCGACAAGCAGGGTAATTACAGTCAGTATATAGACGGTTCATATACTCTCATGGGCAAAAGAGATAACATTCCTCCCGGCACGCCTACTAATTTAATCGTTACGGGCGACGCGCAGGTCGTATTGACATGGACTAAGCCCGATAAAGATTCCGACGGCAAATCGCTGGATATCGCCGGCATTAAAATATACCGTAAGCGCCTTGACGTAGATGAAGTTTATAGCCTCGTTAAAGTTTTGCCTCCCGATACCACATGGACGGATGTCGGAGTTAATATGGATTCGTATTATCAGTATGCAATTTCTTCTTTCGACGACTCCGGCAATGAATCGCGTATGTCGAAGCCCGCCACTAATAAGGTCGGCGTTACGCTTCCTGACACGCCGGCCGGCCTTATCGTCAGAATGCAGGTTTTAGGACAGGTGCGTTTGGTCTGGCAGCCCGTTGTCGGTGCGATATCCTATAGAGTTTACCGTGCGGAATTCAGCGACGGCGTCTACGCTCAGGTTGGGCAGCCGCTGGCTTATGAATTCACTAACGCTATAACCGTCGGTAAAACTTATTTTTATAAAGTATCGGCCGTTAATTCGACCGGCCGCGAAGGCTCGCTCACAAATTACGTTACGGTGTCGGGTGATGTCGCTTATAGAACCATGGAGGCGGAGCGCCATATACTCGACGTTATACGCGGCACCACGGCTATCAACGCTCCGTGGAAACTCGAAATCAGAACGCTTCAGTTTCCTTTCGACGGCAATTCCTTTTTATTCTTCGGTCCCGTCGATGACGAAAACGGCGAAGCGATAACCGGAAGCCCGTTTCCCAATCAGGACGCTACTGCCGTCGGCGACTGGTTCGAAATAAAGCAGTTTTTTCCCGACGGCGTTTATAACGTAGATATCTGGGCTTTGCGCACGGGCGATTCTGGCACTTACCGTCTGGACATTATGAGCGAAAATCGCGGTAATTACGACTTTTTTACTTCCGGCACCATGGAACTCGCGCCGTTTACTACTAATTTGCGCGTATCCAATTCATTTGGAAGCGGTTCGGATGTAGCGTTTAGATTTACCTGCCTTAATAAAAATGCTTCGTCGTCGAACTATAATTTATACTTAGATAAGATCGTTATAAAATAAAAATTTGTTCACAAATCGTTGATAATATATTCAAAGCACACTGTCACAGCAATTAACGAAGTATTTTTGCGCGCTGTAAATAAAAAATAACGCGGCATAAAGTTGTAAAATAAAACATGGCATTTAAACGCAGCAGAATAATATTTTTAATACGGTATATTTTTTCACTTCTTGCGCTGATCGTCGCGCCGGCGTGTGCCTTTATTCCGGCATACGCCGCCGACAGCAGCCTTATCACCGCGCAGCCGTTCACCGAAGAGCGCCGGCTCGACCTTAATTCAGCCGACGAATACGATTTCATGGATATATATGAATTCGATATGCTCGCCGCCGAACGCGCCGTTAAATTTAAGAGCACTAACGCTCCGTTTTCTAAAGAAGAAGACCTTCTTAATTTTATTCCACAGGACGCTTTTTTAGATATTTTTGAAACGGTGGAGGTCGGCTCCCTTAAAAGCCGTAACGCTAATAACTTTAACGGCAGCGGGTTTTCCGATTATTTCTACGATATCGATAATAAAAAATCGCTTTCGAGTTATTCCCGTTATAATCTTAACTTCGGCGATACGATGGATTTAAGGTTTTCATTCGGCCAGACCGATGGTGAAAACCATTTATACGCGCGCGAAAAATTCCTTAACTACTATTACTATACCGATTCATATCTTAAAAAAGGATATGTGATCGAATCGTCGCCGGCTAAAAAAATAACTAAGGCGAAAGTTGAAACCGACGAAGAATTAAGGCGTAAAAATATAGAGTATTTAGACGGATATTTTTCGCAAAAAGTTATGATAGGCCGTAAAAAGCGTAAAAAAATAAACGGATTGTTCGAAACTAATTTAGATAGTTATAAAAAACATTTGCTGGTAAAAAGAAAAAAAGAGCCTTCGGCAGAGCCGGAAGAAATAGCAGAAGACAAAGAAGCTGCACAGGAGCCGCCGGCTTCTCCGGAAGAAGTAGAAGATAAAGTTGAATTAGTCAAAGCGGTTAAATTAAACCTTCCTTCTTACGGCGCGAATGACGACAAAAATGCCGGCGATGAAAATACCGGCGGTAAAGAAGAAGAAGGCAAAAAGCGCGATCAAATATTATCGATGGTTCTTACTTTAGGCGACGTTATGCTCGCTGAAGGCCGCCATCCCTTGATAAGCCTTCACCGCAAAAATAATTCCGGCGTTAAAATAAAAAAATATTTCAATAACTTCGACTGGTCGGTAATCGGTTCTAAACTCGCGGATAAAAATGAGCAAAGAATAGGAAGCGCGCTTAATTTTCATTTAAACGACGATACGCTCGTTGGCGGCCGCGTCGAAAAGATATGGGATAATAACTATAATCACAATATAGACTTCGTTCATTTTTATGGAATGGGCCGCGTCGATAACACTTCGGTTTATGGCGAGCTGCAGAACGTATTTAACGGCGCGGAATCCATATTCGCCGAAGTTATGAGCGGTTTCCGCGATTTAAACCTTACGACCAGGATTTTATCGGTTAAAGAGAATTATAAAGAACCGCTCACAGTCGCGCCTTATTCGTTCGACGGGCAGTTTTCAACTTTTTTAAGGCTTAATTATAATATTTCGGGCCGCGCGTCTTTTGCGAGTTCTTATAACGTCAGCGATTTAAAAATAAATAATCCAGACGAGGATTACGGCACTCAGAAAATAATAAAGCACAGGTTTTTACTCTATCCGAATAATAAATCAAGAATTATGTTCACCTATATGGACGAACATACGCCTCTAAATATTTTTAACTCGACTTTCGCCACATCTCTTCGTTACGTTTATAAACCAAAAATTTATTTGATAGGCAAATTCGCCATCAAAGATAATGACGTGGACGCTCCCGCCGGGCGGAGCTCGGAATCGAGCGTCGAGTGGCAGAGAAGGGTTAATAACAATCTTAAAGTCATGATAAAATACATTAACTTATGGGACGAGCAGAAATTAAACACGGCGGATGAATTTACCAATGTTATTAAGGTCGCCTATTATAGAAATTTTTAGTATTTATTCCGTCTTGTTTTATAAAATAAATAATAAATAATAAATAATAAATAATAAATGATAAATAAAATAAAATAAAAATTGGGCAGGCAGGTAAGTAAGCAATGGTTGATTTTAAAATAATCGAAACGCAAAAATATTTTAAATATAACTTTGAAAATAAAACGGGAAATAACAGCGGCCGTAAAGTTGAAATGCTTTTTACCACGAAGCGTGGCGGTGTGTCCGATGGTATATATTCGTCTTTGAATATGGGCTATTCGACCGACGATTCAAAAGCCAGTATTTATAAAAACCGCGCCATCGTTTTAAATGATTTTAATTTCGGAATAGATAAAATGACGTCTTCCGATCAGGTGCATGGAACCGGATTAAGAGCCGTAGAAGACGCCGGGCGCGACGCGGGCGAATGCGACGGGCTTTTCACCGATTCACGCGAAGTAGTGCTGGCGATGTTTTTTGCGGACTGCACTCCGGTTTTTTTTTACGATCCCGTAAAAACGGCGGTCGGGCTGTCTCACGCTGGCTGGCGCGGCACGTGCGGCGATATAGCGACTAAGTCGGTGCGTTTTATGAAAGAACGATACCGGAGCGAACCGCATCAACTGATGGCCGTTATCGGGCCTTCAATAGGCCCCTGCTGTTTTGAAACCGGCGAGGAAGTCGCTGCTGAATTTAAAGAAAAATTGAAAAATATTAGAGTAAACGAATATATTAAAGCAGCGCCAGCCGGGGCTAAGTTTTTAATCGATTTAAAATCCATTAACCGCGAACTTTTAAAAGCGGCCGGGCTTGAAGATAAAAATATTTTCGTTCACGATGTTTGCACGGCCTGCGAAAAAGATTTATTTTACTCCTATCGCCGTGACCGCGGGGACACCGGACGAATGGCCGCTCTGGCGTTTATTGTTTAAGAGGCCGTAAATTTTAATGGATTTTAAAAAAGTTTTAGCGCCGTATTCGCGGCGTTTTATCGCGGAGGTAATATGGATATCGATGTTGAAGTTATAATCGAAGAATGTATCGAAATAATTAAAGCCAAAGAAGTCGATAAATTCGATTCTGCCGTGCTGAAAATTAAAGAATACGGCCCGCATGCCTACGAATTGCTTTGCCTCGCTTTAAAACGGGCGGACGAGTTCGAAAGCATGTACCTTACCAACGCGGTTATTTCAATCGGCGCGGATATTCTGCCGTATCTTTTAAAGACCCTTCCCGCGCTCGGCGGAGTAGCGAAAAGCTATGTGGTGGCTGCACTTGGTGAAATCAAAAGCCGCGCGGTGATCGAAGCGGTTGTAAGCAGTTTTGATGATCCGGATTCGCAGGTGCGCCAGGCCGTTTTACAGGCGGTCGATAAACTTAATTCCACCGGCGATTTTGAAGGCGAATTCGACGGCGTATTATATAAAGCTTTAAATGACGGCGATATTTATGTGCGCAGCTACGCGGCCGGAATTTTAGGCGGCGTTAAAGGCGAAGCGGCTTTAGATGATTTAATAACTATGCTTACCGACGCTGAGCCGGCCGTGAGGGCCGTCGCCGCGAGAGGAATAGGAAGGCATCCCGGCACGAAGTCAAGGACGGCCCTTCTCGGCATGCTGGGCGATCCTATGGCTTTCGTCGTTTCGGCTGCCTGTCTGGCGCTGGCGGAAACCGGCGAAGACGCCCCCGCGGCTGAAATCTCCGCAATGCTGTCGCACCGCTCTGAGCTGGTAAGATTATCGGCTATAAAAGCTCTTGGCAGAATGAGGCAAAAACAATCTATCGAAGTGCTCAAACCCTGCCTGAAAGACGAAAACGAACTGGTGAGAACCGTCGCGGCTCAGGTTATAAAGTTTTTAACGGAAAGGAAAGGTGTATAAAGATGTATTGTCCCGAATGTAAAGTCAATTATAAAGGCGAGTTTAAATATTGCGTGACCTGCAATGAAGAACTGCTTGCCGGTAAAATATGCTCGCATTGCCATACCGCTAATTCTGAAAATTCGAGAATTTGTAATCTTTGCGGCGAGTTCATTGAAACCGACGTTAAAAAGCTGTACAGCGCGCAGAACGCCACGCTCGATAAAACTTATAAGCAATGCGCCGCGTGTTTACGCACCTTCGCTAATAATAAAATATACTGCGAAACCTGCGGCGGAAGCCTTGAGTTAAAAACCGGATTGGCGGCCGAAATAACATATAATCGAAAAAGATCTTTTTTGTCAGGTATTTTGAGTTATTTAAAGGTTTATTAGCCGTATAATGAAAAAAACCTTTATCGGCGGCGGAAAGTCCCCGCGCGTTCTTTATAAAGCGCCTATTATCGTTCGGGCATTATTTATTGAAATATCGTTAAATAAAACTTGAATATTTATTTATTATGTGGTAGTATAAGCATGATTTCAGTTAAAACAGCCGGTCTGTTTTAACCCTTATGATTTTTTATCACAAAAAATTAAATTGACAGGGTAATTATAATGTCCGCATCTTTAAATAATCTTGAAACGATATCCGCGCTTTCAACCGGCGAGGTTTTCTTAACGGCTTCAGGCGGGCGCGCTTTTGAAATGTTGTCTGGCTACATAGACCGCATCTATCGCTCGCTCGATTTTTCAAAAATATTTTTTTTAGACAATTTCGATCTGTACGATAAATTCGTATTGTCTTCTAAAATTTCCGGCGTGCCGGATCGTTTTTATTTAATAGACGTGCAAAACGTTCAAAAAAATATTTCTTCCACCCGCGAGGCCCTTTTTGAAAAAAATTTCTGTGATATGGCCCATGCCAAAACCGAAAAAATTAAAATGCCGCTTTTACTTTCCGAGATAATTTTCGGATTTCAAAAATTTTACGGCGAACTCGAAATCGCCTCTGAAATAAAAATTTTCACCACTGAAACTAATGAAAATAAAAAGTCGCTTTATTTAACGGCTTCTGAAATATTTAAAAGTCTGGGCTTAAGCTGCGAAGAAAAAACCTCATTTGAGCTCGACGATTTTCTTGAAATAAAATTTTATCTGCCAAATGGCGAACATGGCCCGCTGAGCGTTGGTTTTATCGCCTGCGATTACGATAGAATTTTATTTTCATTAACCGGCGGCATCGAAAAGATAATAAAAGAAAAAGCCCGTCACGGTTCGTTAAAATTTCCTTTTATAATCAACCCTTTTCAATTAGTAGTGCTTACCGATCAGATCAATAAAAAAAATAATATTTACGCGGTTCTCGAATCGTATGAAAAGCGCGGCCACTCGGTCGTATGGCAGAGCCTCGGCGCCCGCGGCGAAGCCTCCGACGACTCTTTTTTTGCGCCGCATGTTAAAAATTATAAAAACGCGGGGGCGCACGCTATTCTGGTTCTGCCAGATTTTAACGACTCGTCTAAAGTTTTTCTTTATAGAGGCGTTAATCAAAAAGTGTGCGGAATGGATTTTTTTCAGATTAATTCAGTATATCTTCAAAAAGATTTTAAGGGATGCGAATAATGTCGGCTCAAAAAAATATTTTTAAAAGTAAAACTTTAAAAGGCGTTACCGTAAGTCCGGGCATCGAAATGGCCAAAGTGTGGAAGATCGTCGACAGCAGCGATGAAATGCGCGTCAAGCCGCACAGCATAGATGAATCGGATATCGAAAAAGAATTGTCGCGTTTTAACCGCGCGATTAAAACTTCCCACGAACAGCTTAACGCCCTTTATAAAATGGTCGAAAGGCGGCTCGGCGCCAAAGAAGCCGGAATTTTTAAGGCGCATATGCTCATTTTAGATGACCCGCATTTTCTTACTTCGGTAAAAGATCTTTTAAAAAGTGAAAAAAAGAATATAGAGCATATTATCAACGAAGTAATTAAAAAGTTTTCACTCATGTTTTCGATGCTTGACGATAACCTTATGCGCGAAAGATCTGCGGATATCCGCGATGTCGGGCAGCGTGTGCTTAAAAATCTTTTGAGCGACCGCCAGTGCATTTTAGAACCGAACGAAAAGGTTATAATAGTAGCTAAAGAACTTATTCCTTCAATTACGGTTAAAGCCTCCGATAATATTCTGGGCTTCGCAGTCGAGCATGGCGAAATGATGTCTCATGCTTCTATTTTAGCCCGTTCTCTTAATATTCCCGCTATAGTCGGAGTTGAAAATATATGCAGCGAAGCCTCGACGGGCGATACTATAATTATCGACGGCGCTAACTCACTTGTAATAGTCAATCCCGCCAATAAAGTGATCGCCGAATACAAACGCGTCCAGATCGAATACAGCGTCATTAAAGACGATCTTAAACTTTCTTCGAAACTGCCCTCCGTAACCACCGACGGCGAAACTATAAAACTTCTCGCTAATATAAATAAAGTTTCCGATATAGAGCTTGCAAAGCAGTATAATGCTTCTGGAATAGGCCTTTTCAGGACGGAGTTTTTCTTTATGAGCGCCGATAAGATGCCCGATGAAGAAGAACAGTACTCCCTGTACAAAAAAGTAATTCAGGACGCCTGCGGTAACGAAGTTACGATAAGGGTGCTTGATATCGGCGCCGATAAAACGCTTTCGTATTTTGCCATGCCTCAGGAATGTAACCCTCAGCTCGGATGGCGCGGCATCAGAATTTTATTGAGCGAGCTGGCTATTTTTAAAACTCAAATAAGAGCGATATTGCGTGCTTCTGCCCATGGCCGAGTTAAACTTCTGCTGCCGATGATAAGCTCGATTTCCGAAATAATCGACGCTCGCGATATAATAGAAGAAGCTAAATTCGAGCTTCAAAGCCGCATGCAGCTTGATATTAACGTTGAAATCGGCGCAATGATAGAAGTCCCCGCCGCGGTGTTCATTCTCGATGAAATATCGCGCCATGTAGATTTTTTGTCCATAGGCACCAACGATCTTATTCAGTATATCCTTGCCGTCGATCGTAACAATTCAAGGGTTGCCAATTTTTACGAGCCGCTTCATCCGGCCGTTATGAGCGTTATTAAAATGATCGCCGATACCGCGGCGCGTAATAAAAAAGATGTGGTGCTTTGCGGCGAACTCGCCGGCGACACCCTTTTTACGATGATATTAATGGGTCTCGGCGTTAAAAAGCTGTCGATGAACCCCACCGCGATTCCCGGCGTGCGTAAGGTAATCCGCTCGGTGCCGCTTTCTAAATGTATCGAAATTGCCGGCGATATTTTAAAGATTCCCTGCATGCACGAATCTAAAAAATATCTTAAAGAAAACGTTTTTCCTTTTTTAGATCATAGCATAGGCAATTAACGCCTGAATCCTGAATCCTGAATCCAGTCTGAAAAGTTTTCTCATGTATAGCGCCGGAAATTCCGGTTTTAAACGCTTAAATTTAAACGGGGCGCAAAAGGTTTTATTAACCTATTCGCGCCCCGTTTTTATCAGCTTCTAATTATGTGCATATCGTGTTATATTTAGTTCCACCTTTAATTTCCGAGTGTCGAAACCCATTCTATGATGCCTATATCGGTGTTGGGCGCCACTGCGCGTAACGAATAACTCGTGCCGGAATTAATCATAAGCGAAACGTCTTCGAGATAGCCGTCGACGATTATATTATAACCGCCGTTGCTTCCGCGCGGCGCGGCCGCTACGCTGTCTAATTTCCATGAACCCGCTTTCGCGTTAGTGTAAGTTGCCGCGCTGGAGAGGTTATTTGAATATTTAGGCGCGACTCTTAAATTGCGTCCGTCGTTCCATTGGATAGTAACGGTGTTCTGCCGGGGAGCGTGAAGCGTTACCCTGTTTGCCTGACTGAGATAATTGGCGCCGCTGAAGTGGACCGGCAGCGTGTCTATGAACGGCGAGTTAAAGTATATCTCATTGGTGGTAAAACTGAGGTCTTCGCCGCTGTAAACGTCGGTATAGTCGGTCATTCCTACGAAATTATTGTTGTTTATCATGATCGAACGGTTGGCAAAATCCGCGGCCCCGGTGTGGTCGGGCGGTTTTCCATTGCGCGATATAGACGCTCTGGAGTTACTGTTAAACAGATTATTGATTATTAAAAGCCCGCTCGCCTCGTCTTTGAGGATATCGGCGCCCGCGGAATCTTTATAAGATTTAATGTAAACGCCGGTGTTGAGGTTGTGCGCGATAATATTATGGTTGATTATGGGGTTGGAGCCTTCGAGCTCAATGCCGTCAGCGCCTGAAAACGCGATTACGTTGTTTGATATCTCGTTTTCGCTCGAATAAAGCGAAATCGTCGAGTTATTAACCAGCGCGCCCGCGTTTTTACGATAGTTGCAGTCAACCATCTGAATCGCCGTGTCATGATTATTGACGATGACGTTGGCTTTTATAAGAGGCATGGCATTTTTGCACAGAAGCCCGTTATCGTTATTGTTTTCGATTTGATTCGATAATATTACCGGATCGGCGTTTTCGATTCTCATGCCGTCGGTGTTCTGCTTTAAAGTGTTGTTATAAACGTTTACTATCATGGTGTTAGCTTTATATGAATTGGCTATGAGCATGCCATAGTTGTTTTCGCTGAGCGTGTTTTGCGTGATTTCCGATTTGGAGTTGTCGCAGCGAAGCCCGTAGCGTTTATTTTTAGTTATGGTATTGCTCGAAATCGTAGAAATCGAACCGTTGACGCAGATTACGCCGTCGGTACCATTATCGGTGATAATATTCTGGTTTACGGTGATAGTCGAATTATCCGAATAAATTCCGTCGTAATTGCCTGAAATATTGCACATCGATACGGTCGGGTTTTTCGAGTTTTTTACGTAAAGCGCCGTTTTAGCCGATACTATATCGCAGTAATTAAAAGACGAAGCTGGATAAGTGTTATCGTTTATTATCGTTATTCCATTCCACTGCCCTTTAATAGAACCGGCCCTGGTCGATTTAAATGTTATGCGGTTCGACGAGTCGCCGTCGGCGTTTATAATGCCGCCGTTTTCAACGATGAATCCGGTTTCCTGCTCGAATTTAAGCTCGACGCCGCGCTCTATTTTAAGTCGTCCGCCGTTTTTAACGGTTATATTGCCGACAACCGTTATGGGCGAGGCTGATTTAGGAAGCACTACTTCCGCCGTGACTTCGGCCGGAAAAGTTTCTGAAGGGATTATGGTGTTAGTGACTTCTATAGCCGGCGTGGTATAAGCCGTATTGCTGAAATTGCCGTTTTTATCCTGCGCTTGAAGCGAGAAAGTATAAGTGCCGACGACTGAAGGCGTAAAGTAATAGTGGCTTCCGGAATCTTTAAAATTGACTTTAGGCCCGGAGGTTTGCGCCCATTTAAAAGCGAGGCCCGTTTTACCGTCTTCGGGGTCGTAACTGGCGCTGGCGTCGAGATCTACGTCTGAAGCTCCCGACATGTCGTTGGTTACGAAGTATTTTTTGCCGGTATCGTATTTTAAGATAGCTATCGGCGGAAGGTTTACAGATGAATTTATTTCGAATTTATTGAAAACCTGTGCCTGCGGGTAATATACGGTATAGCTTTCATGCACGGCCGAAGCGGTGTTTTTAACTTCTATCTGATATTCATATTTTTTATCCGAAGCAAAGCCCGTACCGGCTATTACACTGGTGTATTTTTGAACGCCCGCGCTTACTTCGCCGGTAGCGTTCATAACATACGTTGCGCGATTCGCTCCGCCAGCCTCCTGTACGTATAATTTTGGAAACCCCGTTTCAAGCGTCGTATCGGAGGTTATGTCCACGCTGAAAGTAAGCTCGGAAAGCGGTCTTGCCACGACGGGCGGTTCGGTGCCGTAGTATTTATTGCCGTCGACTGCCGGCACTCCGACTAAATGAGAATAAGTTACGCTCGGTGCGCCCGCCGGATAAGTCACGGCGTTTATTCCGTCCGACGCCGAAAAGTAATAGTCGAACGAAATATAGCCAGCCGGAAGATGCGCGTAAAATATCGAACCTTCAAGCGGCGACATCTCGATTTTAGTAAAAGACGAGGCGCCGTATTTTTTGGCGTAAAGCGATACTTTAGGAGAGCCGGAGTTGTCGTTCACCTTGATTCGCGCGCTGTAAACAAGTCCCACGGCGGAAGTGGTCTGAAATACTTCCGGCGTGATTCTGCTGAAAACAGGCGCGTAAAAATCCGGCACGTTATAAGATTGCGGGCCTCCGCATCCTTCACTGCTAATTAGCAGCGTCATCGTCATTAAAAACAATGAAAAATAAACGAAGCCTATAGTAAATTTAGAAATTTTCAACCTCAATCAAATCACCTGCCTTACGGTACGATTGTTACTGATGCGTTTAATTCCAGGCCATTGGCGTTATAATCGACGCCGTAAAAAGTAATTTTGGCCGTTAATATTCTGTTGTCAGTGCTCTCGGTCACTACACGATACATTTCGCTTTTAACCTTCTGTGTCACCAGGGAAAGCGTCACCGAATTGCCGGAAGCGTTTGCCGTGGTGGCGGTGGTTGTAGTCGTCGTAGTTCCCGTCGTGCCGGTCGTTGCGACGCTGCCGGTGTTTCCGGCGATGGTATGGGCCAGGTCCGCTCCGAATGCCAGAGACGATATTTTTTCGCCGTTATAACTGTCGTAATACTCTACTTTATAGTATTTTAAAGTAACGGGTATCGCGTTTAAATTTTGAAAATTAACGGTAACCGGAGAAAATTTTCCGTTTTTAATTATTTCAGCCTCTTCGGTTTCTGAGCTCGTAAGCGTCGCAACCGATGGCGACACCCCCGGTATAATTATGCCGGCCGGTTCGTGCATTATATTGCTCGAATTAGTNNCGCAGCCGCCATAAAAAATCATGCCCACTATGGTTAATGCGGCTAAATATCTGAGGTATTTTATATATGCTTCTAACATAAATTCTCCTTTCAGTATGTCCTTGATTTATAATCTAATCGATTAGAACCTTTTTCTATTCTTCATATTCTGTCTTAATTTTTCAACTAATTCATAAGCCCTTTCGCTTCTAAATTTCGATACTCCAGTTGAAGTTTCTTCTATAGATGCAGGCGCTTGTGAAATTTCGTCATTCTTAGCGCTTGGGGACTCCGTCGCCGCTGCGGGCGTTGAAATCGTTTCGCGAAGCGCACTGTGAACGGCCGGCGAAAACTCCGGGCGAATCGAAGGCTTAATTTCAGCAGGGGTTGAGATTTTTTCGGCTTCAAAGCTGCCTGAAGATACTATGGTTTGCTGTTGTTTTGGGGCCTGAACCTGAATTTTTTCGGCGGCCGAAGTTTTGATCTCCGTAAAATTCCTCGATTCAGTTTTGAAAATCTTTTTGGTCTTATTAAAATCAGGGCCGCTGCTGGTATATTTATATTCAATACGGCTCTCTTCGGGACGCGATATTATCGTTTCGACGACCGGCGATGCGGGCGCCGATTTTTTTTCAACGTCGAGAGCTTTTTCCGCCGCCGGTTTTAAAGCCGCGACGTTTTCGTTTTCTTTTTTGATGCCCAGGAATTTTTTCATGTCGAATTTATCGTCAACGTCAGGCATTTTATTTTCAACTATCCTCGGAAACTTATCTTTATCTAATTGAGCGAAGCGCGAGTCTTTTCCGACGATCCTCGGCGTTATAAAGATGACGAGCTCGGTTCTTTCTTCGCCTTTGAGTTTGCTTTCAAAAAGACTGCCGACGAGAGGGATTTTTGAAAACCACGGCACTTTATTGGCGCTGTTGTATGAACGGTTGCTGATAAGCCCTGATATTATTAAAGTCTCTCCATTGTTTACTTCGACGAAATTCGTCGACTGACGGCTGCTCGTTCTTGGAACTGAGCCATACTGGCCGAAATTTACGTTTTCGACGAACGAGCCGATCATAACGCTTATATTCATTCTGATAACGTCGTTTTGATTGATATTGGGAGTCACCTTCAGCGTTACGCCGGGGGCTGGCGAAACGTATTCGGGCGTCGGAAGAAGCGTGCCGGTCGTTCCCTGCGGAGTATATTTTAAATATGGAATATTGTCCGTAACGCCGAACGTAGCTTCTTTTTTATCTAAAGTAACCGTTGATGGCGACGAGATAAGCCGCGCATGGCGCTTTTGCAGTGAGGGTAATATTTTCATCGCAAAATGATCGGAGCTGATCTTGCCGTAATCGAGCGCAAAATCCATCGTGCCGTCGCTTATCTTTACGCTTTTATTATTAAGGGCGGTGCCGAGCGGGTTCGCCCCGCTATAAAGCGTGTCGTATATCCAGTTGAGCGTATTTTTCATATCGTCGTTAAGCGTTACTTCCACTATTTTAGCCTCGATAAGAACCTGCGGCGTCGGCGAGTCGAATATTTTCACCATTTTTTCCATTTTTTCTATGGTGGACGGCTTGTCTATTAATACGAGTGAGTTAGTGCGGTCGTCTTTAATGATCAAACCGTCGGTCGATTTCATTTTAGTAAGCGCGGCCTCCAGTTCGCTGGCCAGCGCGTTTTGCAGCGTTATTATACGCGTGGTTTTATCGTTGAGCCCGTCGTAATAAAGCTTGGGTATTGCCGCGCTTTGAAGCGGCGGCGTCCCGCTGAAACCTGAGGCCGCGCCGGCGCCATAAGAATTAGCGGTTTCCTTGATTTTTTCGACGGCTTTTATTTCAAGAATGTCTTTAGTATTGCCGGTATTACCTTGCGGATATTGCTCCTGCGCGGCGGCAACAGCAGCTTCGCCGTTCGCTTCGGCGCTGAAATTTTCGGCGGCCGGCTTGAATTGGGCGGAAGAATGCTCCGGGGCAGAAGTTAACGGCATATTTTTATTTTTAATCTCGAGAAGATTTAATAGTTTCGGATAATAAAGCAATGCGATTTTTTCAACCTGTTCGCTTTCATATACGCTCGAGACCGTGCCTTTGATAACCGCGGTTTCTTTAGCGATATGAATGGTTAAATTTTTTGCGATTTCCGCGCCCATGATATCGTTTAATTTCGAACGCATCTCAACTATGTCGTCATATACCTTAAGCACGAAGGTTTTAAAATCGTTGTCGGTCCACAGATGAAGCTCCGTCCTGCCGACCTTTACACCGAGAATTATAATTTCGGTTTTGGATAAAACCGTATATTCGGCGATGCCGGGATTGCCCACTGAAACTCTTTTAATGGGTTCGGAGATGTTAATTATTTTAGACGATCCGACGGCTATGCTGTAAACGCCCTGGCTTTGAGCATAAACGGCGGGCGCGCTGAGCGATAGAAGCGATATAATAATGGTAAAAGCCAGCGCGATGAATAATTTCGGTTGTTTTCTGGTTTGAGGCATATACTTTCTTCCCCCTTTATTACTTAACATTAATTACAGTTTTTTGAATGCCTTTATACATTTCAATGGTTTTTTCAACCGGTTGGACCACGCCGGGCTGCTGGGCCGGCTGTGTTCGAGCCGCCTGGGTTTGAGGGCCGCGCGGTCCCCGATAGCCGTCATCGACGGCGTCAGGATTAAAGTCAGGATCGCGCGGATCTAATGACGCGGCGCCAGCTCTTAACGATCTTTCTTTTGCTTCGCTCTGTTTGCTTTTGCCGTAGAATATTTCAAGCGCTTCGGTTTTGTTTAACATTTCGCCGCCTATTAAAATTTCTTTCGTCTGGCCTTCGAGACTTATTTCCTGAGTGCGGCCCGCCATTAATTTACTTAATTTAAGACGCTTGGATATTTTTTCTTCCATTTCCTGTTTTGATCTTAATAATAAATAAAAACTCACTTTATTTCTGCTCTGCGATACTAAAGTAATAATTTCAGCTTCCTCAGGCGTCGCCGCGAAAGTTATCTGCTGTACCGGCGTTGCTTTTATGCTCGTCTGCGGCGGGGCGTTGGGGTCTTTTGGATTCGGAGTCACAACTATGTTGTCTGACGGCGATGTCGGAAGCTCAGAGCCTATCGATAATACCTGGACACCCGATAAAATCGTCCTGATAGGCATGGTGACGCCCGCGTCGCTGAAAAGGCCTATAATATCCACAAAATCGCCTTCCCTGACGAATCCGCCGACCGACTGCGTAACGCTGACGGCTATAGTCACGGCGCGTTTACCTTCAGGTACCGCTTCCGAAAGGCGCCTTGGAACGAAAGGTTTGATTATAGCCACGTTTTCTATCGTAAACGCTTCGGATACTTTGATCTTTTTAACGGCTTCCTTGCCGACTAAATTGGCCTCCGATGTAATGCCTTTTCCGCTTAATTTTATAAAAGCCTCGTCAGTGTCGAATGTGTCGAAGCGTTTAAAATGCTCAGACGTAATTTCAGTTTTTTCATTGATATTCGCCGTTGCCCTGAAAATAACCTCCGGCCTGGCTGGCCTGGGCGGAGGCACCACAACTACCTGCGTCGGCGATTGTTTTTTCGGCCCCATATTCATGGCTACGAATATTGCCGCGATGCCAACCACGATTGCTAATAAAAATCTCCGGTTCATATAAAACCTCCTGAATTAATATTGTTTATATGTATTATTTTATTTTTTCGACCGTTTTACCCCATTAAAACAGGTAAATAAAATGGACAATAATCCTTTTTCACTAAGTTTATCGGAAATATATAACTTTAATTAATAAATTATCCAAAATAAAATTAATATGACCGGTAACCATATCGTTATAATAAAATTATTTAAGATAAAACGCTTTAAAACCGTTAAGACCATTAAGACCATTAGGACCATTAGGACCGTTAGGACCGCGACGGGGGAAAAGAAAGGACCAATGGCCCTCTCTTTTCCCCCATTGCCCCCTATTCTCTCCCAAAATATTTTTGGGGTTGTCGTCATTCGTTCTGCCATGATGAAAAATTTTTTCGTTCTTCACTTTTTCATTCTCTAACTCTAACTCTAACTCTAACTCTAACTCTATCTCATTCTCTATCTCTATCTCTATTATTCATTGCTATAATTTTTTTTCGTGCCGTTTGTTAGTTTTGCCTCCGCGCACGTTGTGCGCGGAGGCGTACTATTTACGGACCTCTGGAATTTAATATTTCCGCTCACGGTAAAACGTTAAAGAGATACAATTTTTATTATACCTCTGTAAATTATTATTATACATACTTTTATTGAGCCAGATAATAAAAATCGATTTGCGGTAATTTTTGCCGCGAGCAGTCCGGTTAAGTCGCATTAAAGCTGTTATTGCATCGCAGCCGCGCGCAGAGGCGTACTATTTACGGACCTCTGGAATTTAATATTCCCGCTCACGGTAAAGCGTTAAAGAGATACAATTTTTATTATGCCTCTATAAATTATTACTATACATGCTTTTATTGAGCCAGATAATAAAAATCGATTTGCGGTAATTTTTGCCGCGAGCCGTTCGGCTAAGTCGCATTAAAGCCGTTATTGCACTGTCCGGCTAAGTCGCATTAAAGCCGTTATTGCACCGTCCGGTTAAGTCGCATTAAAGCCGTTATTGCATCGCAGCCGCGCGCGGAGGCGTACTATTTACGGACCGCCAGAACTTGATAATAATGCTCACGGTAAAGCGCTAATGTATAACAACTTTTAATAATCACCAAAATCCTATAAAACTTAAAATTATAATATAGTCATATTCAATTTGTCTGACTTAATCCGATTTATTTTAATATACTCGATTTACGACGATTTTTACCGCGAGCCGTTCACTTTAGTTGCGGTAAAACCGTTTATGCTACGCAGTCGCGCGCACGTATGCGCGCGACTGCAAACAAGCAAGCTGGCATGAAAGCAAATGAAAATGCTATCGATAAACTAACAATAAAGCGTCAGGCAAATTGCAGATTGAGGGTGGGGCAAGGGGAGGGAGAAAGGGTTGCTAACCTTTTCTCCCTCCCCTTTTTT
>DIVV01000090.1 GCA_002423385.1 bacterium UBP16_UBA6123 | reverse complement strand
CCACCGGCATTCCTGCACTTTTAGAATTTATGCAAAAAGAAGGCGCGCAGAAAAAAAATCTTATATGTAAAATATGCGGCGGCGCGAAGATGTTTGCCGGGTTCAGCTCTAATACGATAACCGATATCGGTTCACGCAATCAGGCGGCGGTTATCGAAACGCTTTTTAAACTTGGAATAAGGGTTGCCGCAAGGGATTTAGGCGGAACAACGGGCCGTAAAATTATAGCCGATCTTGAAACGGGATTTATTAAAATCTCTCACTTTAACGTGGGCGATAAGGTAATTTAGAGTGTGGCGCATATCTATGGATAAAGGTGAATTGAGTGAATTCCGAAATTAAAGGCAATGTAATAGTTTACACTATCGAAGAAAATTTAGACGATATTTTTTCGGCTTTTTTTTACGATGATTTGATATCGTTCGTAAATTCAAAATACTACAATTACGTCATAGACATCGCCCCGGGCGTAAAGGTAGAATCGATCAAATTCGTCGCCGTGCTTCTTTCATTATCGGCTTACTGCTCTAAAAATAAGGGCGGTTTGAATATTTCCACCGTGAATAACGAATTTAACCGTTTATTGAAGCTGACGAAATTAGCCGATAATTTTAAAATTTTTGAAACTCTTGAAAAAGCCATGGCAAAATTTGGTAAAAAATAAAAATAGTCAGGGGGAGCTAACAGTATGCCCAGTAGAATATTAATAGTGGATGACGCTTTAATAATGCGGATGATGATAAAAGATATATTAACCATTTCCGGCGGTTATGAAATATGCGGCGAAGCGGTCGACGGCCTTGACGCTATTGAAAAATTTAAACAATTAAAGCCGGATCTTGTCACTATGGATATAATAATGCCGAAATGCACCGGTATAGAAGCTCTTAAAGAAATTGTCAAAATCGATAAAACCGCCAGAATAATAGTGATAACGGCTATCGATCAGCGCGAGGCGCTTATGGACGCCATAAAAAGCGGGGCGAAAGATTTTATCGTTAAGCCTTTCGATGAAGAAAGGGTTATTTCGGCGGTATCGAAGGCATTAAAGCATTAGTTTACGGCGCGTGTAATAAAATATTAATTCAGGCGGATTAATGCAAGACTTTCAAATTTAATTGTTAAAAATAAAAATATTAGAGGTAATAATATGAAAAATAATAAAATTACGGCTCTTGTAGTTGATGATTCGCCGCTAATGAGAAAAATTATTACTGATATCTTAAATAATTCCGGCAAAGTTCAGGTTTTAGATACGGCTTTTAACGGCCAGATCGCGCTTCAAAAAATAGAAGCTCTTAATCCCGACGTGGTGACTCTCGATGTGGATATGCCGATTATGGACGGTTTTACCTGCCTTAAAAAAATAATGGAAGACAGGCCGCGGCCGGTAATAATGCTCAGCGGGCTCACCCAGGAAGGCGCATTGCTTACTATCCGCTGCCTGGAGTCGGGGGCGTTCGATTTTGTTTCAAAACCTCTGGGCGGACTTTCTAAAGATATTGAAAAAGTGTCGGAAGAAATAATCGAAAAAGTGATCGAAGCTTACAATAACAAGCACAGGATAGCTCTTAAAAGACTGACCATGAAAAAAGAGCTGGAGGCTGCAAGGCCCGTTATTTCCGCCGAGAAAAAAAGTTTAATGGCCAGGCCCGCTTCAGGCGCGTCTTCGTGTATAGTCGGCATCGGAATTTCCACGGGCGGTCCGGTCGCTTTAAGGCAGGTTATTCCAATGCTGCCGCCTGATTTTCCGGCAACGGTCCTGGTTCAGCACATGCCCGACACTTTCACTAAAGCGTTTGCCGAAAGGCTGGACTCGGAATCGCAGGTAGAGGTTAAAGAAGCCGAGGACGGCGATCTTATAAAAGTGGGCCGCGTTCTTGTCGCGCCGGGTAATTATCATATGCGCGTGAAAAAAGACCGCGGTTTTTTAAAAGTGAGTCTTTCAAAAGAAGACCCGGTTTCAGGCCATAGGCCATCAGTTGACGTTCTTTTCAAATCGCTTGCCGAAGAAGTAGGCGCTAAAACCGTCGCGGTTTTAATGACCGGAATGGGACGCGACGGTGCCACCGGGCTCGCCCAAATAAAAGAGGCAGGCGGATATACTATGGCCCAGGATGAAACTTCATGCACTGTTTTTGGAATGCCCAAGGTTGCCATCAAAGAAGAGGCGGCCAATGAAGTGGTGCATCTTTCAAAGATAGCTTCGAGGTTAATAGGCGCAGCGAATCAAAAAAAATAATAGGGGAGTAAGAATAATGAAAATCGAGTATATCAACCCGTTTCTTGAGGCCTCAGTTTACGTTTTAGAGCAGTTTATGCAGGGCGTGAGCATCGAAAAAACTAAACTTACCATTATTTCAGAACCGCTCGCATCTCTCGGAGTGGCCGCGCTTGTCGGCCTTACCGGTCAGCTTAAAGGCCGCGTTATTTATGATATGGATCAGGAAACGGCGCTCAAAGTGGTTTCAAAAATGAATTTTGAAGAGTTTACCGATTTTAATGAACTGGCGCGTTCGACTATAAACGAACTGTCCAATATGATCACGGGGACCGCCGTCGCTAAACTTTCAGGCTTAGGGTATAAGTTCGACCTTACTCCGCCGTCTTTATTCACCGGCAATAAGGTATTGATTACCGACGCGCTTCAGCTCAAACATCTTGTCGTACCGGTAATCACTCCTTGCGGAACTATTTTATTGAACCTCGGGCTTACCGATAAATAAGTAAATCAAAGTGAAGTGATAAAAATGCTTTATGAAAAGCTGAAACCGGCGATCGATAAAATTCTGGCGTTTCATATCAAAAACGCTCCCGGAGTAATTATGGGAGTATATATGGTGGATTATGCGTACGAACTGATGGATTCGCTTTATCCCGACCGCGATTCTTACACGCTGAACGCGTTATCCGAAACCCGCGTTTGTCTCATCGATTCAATTCAGGTTATGACCGGCTGTACGGTCGGCAATAAGTATCTCAGGCTCGACGCGCTCGATATAGGCCGCTATGCGCTGATTTTATATAATCGCGATACGGGCTCGGGTTACAGGGTTTATATGGATATCAATAAAATCGATAAAGACAAATATCCGCAGCTTTACGCCTTTTTTAATAAAAGCCGCGACTATAAAAGCGCTTCGCGTAAAAAACTTTCGGAGGAAACCATTAGCGAATTTTACCGTGCCGAAAGAAGTGTTTTATCGTATCAAAAAGTAAAAGTGAATCTTTCCGCCAAGGACGATATCGTTGCGGCGGCTATCTGCGTTTCGTGCGGAGAGTCTTTTTTAGTTTCATCCGATACGCTCGTCGATAAACCTATGTGCAGTTATTGCGGCAGGCTGGCGCTCGGCCGGTTCGTGCCGTTTACGGTTACGGAGCAATAAGAGATGTCTAAAATATTAGCTATAGATATAGGTATGGGCACTTCCGACGTTTTTTTATATGATTCCGGCAAAAAAATGGAAAACTGTATAAAATTCGTCGTTCCCACTCCGCTTCGACGCTATTTGAAACTTCTCAAAAGCGTTAAATTCGACGGCGGCCAAAAAATTTATATTTGCGGCGAAACTATCGGCGGCGGGCCATTAGCCCATAAGCTGTCCACGCTTATCGAAGAAAAGATGGCGAAGGTTTTTATCACTGCGAAGGCCGCTTATACGATTAAAAACGACCACGACGAAATACGTGAATTAGGATACAATATAATCGAAGAAACGGTTTTCGACGTTTTTAAAAAATCGCCGGATAAAAATTTTATCATCGATAAAAACGATATCTATATGCGCTTTACCGAGTTCGAGGCGCCTTTTTTAAGAGAGTTTTTTAATAACAGCGCCGAAGATATTGATAGTTTTGACGGTATATGCGTATGCGCGCAGGACCACGGCCAGTGTAAAAAAGAAATATCGGACCGCCTTCACCGTTTCAGTGAATTCCGCGCTATTTTAAGCCGCGGCAACCCGCCTTCACCATATCTTTTCTGCAATAAAAACGGCGAGATACCAGCCACTTTTTTAAGGCTTAATTCCATCGAAAAATCTTTAAACCAGAATTTTGGCGGGCGCAAAAGCATAATAATGGATTCTTCTCCGGCGGCGCTTCTTGGCTGTTTCGCCTATATCGACGAATATTTAGAATTATATAAAACCCGTCTGGAACAGCCTTATTTAATGGTGAATATGGGCAATAATCACGCCATATTCGCGGCCGTTCAAAACGAAGAAATACTGGCGTTTTACGAACATCATTCATGGGTGTACGACGAAGACCCGGCTAAACTTGAAAGCCATATAAAACGCTTTTGCGACGGCGAGCTTTCTTCGCGGGAAGTTTTTGACGACGAGGGAAACGGCGCGGAGTATTTCAATCCGCCCGGTTATAAAAACATCAAAAATATAATAGTCACGGGCCCGAACCGTAATATTTTCACGCGCACGGACTTACGGCCTCATTATTCGGCGGTCGCCGGCGATATGATGATGAGCGGGCCGCTCGGCATGGTAAGGGCTTTTAAAAAAATATACGGCGTGTAATTTTTCGGGCCGCGGTTTAAAATTTTATTTTTGCCTGCGGTTATTATCAGGATTCTTTAGCGTGCGGGGATGAAAGTGTTATGGAACAGTTCTGGCATATATTTATTAAAGGCTCTACCGGCGGGCTTAATCAATTATGGGAATTTCTCGGCGAATTTTTGATCGGGGCTTTTCTTCCGGCATTTTTGATTTCGGGCGCTATTAAGGTTTTTATCCGCGAGCGCAGCATCACTCAATATTTAGGCCCGGACGTTAAATTTTATATTTCTTATTCAATAGCCGCCGTGGCCGGTTTTTTATTTTCGGCCTGTTCTTGCGGCGTGATTCCGCTTTTTGCCTCTATTTTCAGACACGGGTCCGGCATAGGCCCTGCCATGGTTTTTTTAACTACCGGCCCTGCCATAAATCTTCTGGCTATAATACTCACCTGGCAGATCTTCGGCGCTAAAATGATGGCCTATAGAACATTTTACGCCGTGCTGCACGGGTTTATAATGGGATGGCTTTTCGCCTTGATTTACCGCAAAGAGACGCGCGAGGCGAGCGCGGCGCAGGGCGTTAAAGTCATCGACGACGAGCTTATAGCCGATAAAAGTTACGACAGCTTGAAAGACGAAGAATTAGACGAGGAATATATATCAAAACCTCCGCATATTATAGCCTGGCTTTTTATTCTGCTTTTTGCCATGATGGTTATTGGGCAGCTCGATAATTTTGGAAGCATCGATCCTTCAGTTAAAATAGACATCTGGCTCAAGTTAGGATTAATGCTGTTAAACGTGGCGCTGCTTGGTATTTTTGTTTTCAAGAATTTTACTAAAGACGAATATAGCTGCTGGTTAGAGCGTACCGGCCATTTTATATATAAAATATTAAAGCCGCTTATCATAGGTCTTTTCTTTATAGGCTTCGCCAAAGAATTTATCGTAATGTCGGTTATCATTAAATATCTCGGCAATAACGATCTTTCCAGTTGCATGATTTCATCGGTGACGGGCGCGTTTATGTATTTTGGCACGTGCGTTTCGGTAGTCATCGTGAAATTTCTGATGGATTTCGGCATGGCTGACGGACCTGCGCTCACGCTGTTTTTGGCGGGCCCGACCGTTTCCTTTTCTTCCATGCTGGCGCTGATAACTATCATGGGATATCGCAAGACAATTTTATTCACTCTGACTATTATCGTATTATCGGCTTTAGCCGGCCTTACTTTTTAATTTATGCATAAAATACATTTTAATCCGGCCTTAATAATATTAACGGCGTTAGCGCTGTATTTTTTACTCTTTATAAACCCGGCCCGGGCGGAAGGGCCGTCGGACTTTATGAGGGCTGTTTCCGCTCCGGCGGGTCAACCCGTCAGCGGCGCGAAGATAAAAATATCGGTGTGGGATTTTCCGCGTATAACCCTGCCGCAAAAGGCCAATGACAGGTTTTTATGGCTGCGCGGGATATGCGATGAGTTCGAAAGGCTGAACCCCGAAGTGCGCGTGGATATAACCAAGCTCACCTGGAACCAGGGCGGCGAGAAGATCAAAATAGCCGTATTCGCCGGGGTACCGCCGGATATTTCCTCATCGGATATTCCCCTGAAATATATTGAAAACGGACTTATAGAACCTGTCGATGAATATATTACCGAAGAAGATAAAACCGATTATTTTCAATCCGCGCTCGATTCTTTTAAGATTAACGGCAAAACTTACGGCTTCGCCTGGGCGCAGAAAACCGATTATATCTATTTGAATAAAGCGTTGTTTCAAAAAGCCGGCGTGGCGCTTCCTGAAAACGGAATGTGGAGCCTCGCTGAATTTCGCGATAAAATGAAAAAAATCGCTGACGCGCTTAATATAAAGCCTTTCGCTTTTTCCGTCGAGCGCGAGCAGACCTCGGAGCTGCCTTTTCTTTTTATGTATGGCGGCGGATATCTGGATTTCAAAGATTCTTCGGGCGGCGTAAAACTTCTTCACGATTTTATTTACGCCGATAAAATTTCGCCGATCGAAACTGGCGGGCTTAAAACTCGCGATAACTGGCTTGATTTCAAAGAAAAACAGATCGTGGCGGCTTCGCCGTTCGGTATATGGGCGATGCCGGCGCTTAAAAAAGATCAAAAAATCGAATTCGATATAGCGCAGTATCCTTATGCCGACGAAATCACTGGAACAGCAGGAGATTCAAGCGTCAGTTCAAGCGGAAATTCAAACGGCGTCTCTTTAAAATCTTCTCCGGCGCTTTCACTTTCTTCGGTTATCGGTTATTACGTTTTCAGGCAGAAAGATCCGATTAAACGCGATTATTGCATTAAGCTCGCCAGATTTATAACCGATTCGAATAACCAAAAAGTGATTAAATACTACGGACAGTTTCCCACGCGCAAATCGGCCGCCTCGATTTATGACGACGATCCCCTGATGAAAAAAGCTTTCGCGCTTTTTGAATACGCCCGGCCCGCGATAGTTCACGCCGATCTTGCAAGAATCGACGAGTATATTAAATCGGCCTGCCAGAGAATTTTGCTCGACGGCTCCATGAAAAGCGGTGAAATCGAAGTGCGCGTCTTAGAAATTGGTTTTTATATAAGTACTTTGACGGCCGGCTTGAATAAAGCGCAGCATCCGGGCGCGGCATCCGGCGAAAATGAAAAAGGCGCCGCCGCGCAAAAAGTTAATAAATTCGATTATATATTTAAAACCGGGCTTTTTAATATGATATCGTTTTTAATATTTATGGTAGCCGCCGCTTATCTTATATATTATAAAAAGATGCCGGGCGATTTTATTAAAAACCGCTGGGCATATTTTTTTATGGCCCCGGCAATCGCCGTTTTTATAGTGTTTTTTATTTTGCCGGTTATAAGGGGCGTTTTGATATCTTTTCAAAATTATTCATTCGGCGGAGGCTGGCTGGATAATTTTTGCGGTTTGAATAATTACGCGTACGCTTTGAATGATAAAGTATTTCTTAAATCGGCGTTAAATACTTTTTTATACGCGGCCATTGTCGTTCCGTCGAATATAGCCATAGCTTTACTTCTTTCGGTTTTAATATACAGGCTTTCCGAGCGGGCGCAGACCTGGTTCAAGGGCGCGTTTTATCTGCCGGGCGTCGTTTCGATAGTAACGCTGAGTATCGTTTGGCGCTATATCTTCGATTTTAAATCCGGCGTTTTGAACGCGCTGCTGGCGCAATTCGGCGCGGGCCCCGTCGGCTGGCTCACAACCGAAGAGATGTCGCTTTATTCGATTATAATATTTACTATTTTAAAGGGTCCGGGCGGAGCGCTGCTGATATATTTGACGGCGCTATGCAATATTCCGAAAGATTATTTCGAGGCGGCTTCGGTGGATGGCGCCGGTCCACTAAAAACCTTCGTTAAAATAACCTTTCCGCTTCTTATGCCGCAGACGATGTTTCTGGCGATAAGCCTCACCATAGACGCTATGCAGGTCTTTGCCCCCGTCATGCTTCTCACCGAGGGCGGGCCGGCGAATTCTTCTGAGGTTGTAATGCACAGGGTTTATAAAGAAGCTTTTAATAATTTAAATATGGGCGCGGCTTCCGCGATGTCGGTGCTTTTATTTATGGTAATTCTGGCGGCGTCGGTATTGCAGTATAAATATTTTAAATACGATTATTAATAAATATAATCGTCCGGCCGGCGGGAGCGCGGTATAAGAAATATGAAATTATCTAAAAAAAATTTATATATATATTCGTTTTTATTTATATGGGCGGTCTTCACGCTTTTTCCGCTGGTATATATGCTTTATTCGTCGCTTCTTCATCCTGACGATATAAAAGCGGGAAGTATATCGCTATTTTCGAATATAGACAGGCTGACGACAATTAACTACGCTGAATTATTTTCGGATTCGATGATAACGAGGTGGTTTATAAACTCGATGATAATATGTCTGACGGTGACTTTCGCCCAGCTTATAATTAACGGTATGGCCGGATACGCGCTGGCCAAGAAAAAATTCGCGTTAAACGATATGATGTTCTGGAGCTTCGTCGCCGTAATGATGGTGCCTTCGCAGATAGTGTGCATACCGGTTTTTATAATGGTATGCGATTTTAAACTTATCGACACTTTCTGGGCCGTCATACTGCCTTCGTTAGTATCGCCGTTCGGCGTTTTTATGATGCGTCAGTACATGCAGGGAGTGCCGGACGAGGTTCTCGATTCGGCGCGCATAGACGGCTGCTCGGAGCTCGGCACTTTTTTTAAAATAGTCGTGCCTATGAGTTTGCCGGCTTTTTCTACGCTCGGAATATTCGTTTTTATAGCCAACTGGAACGCCTTTTTGTGGCCGCTGTTGGTTTTATTTTCCGAGCAGAATTATACGCTGGCCGTAGGACTCGCCACCCTACAGGGCCAGCACACGATCGATTACGGGCTTTTAATGGCGGGAGCCTTCGTTTCGGCGGCGCCGGTCATAATGATATTCGCGTTTTTTTCTAAATATATAATAAAAGGCGCTACGGAAGGGGCGGTTAAAGGATGATAGCGGGAAGCGGTAATTTATATGCGGGTTTCGATCTGGGCGGCACTAAACTTTCTATGAGCCTGCTCGAGCGGACGGGCGAAGTGGTGCGGCGCGAAAATATCAAAATGCCGTCCAATATTTCATCTGCGGGAGGGCTTAATGCCGCAGGCGGCGCGATCGCGCTCGTAGCGCGCAGCGGATATCTTCCCGACATTAAAGCCATGACATTCGCTATCGCCGGTTATTCCGATAAAGGCGAGCTTTATAATTTCGAGCAGAGCATAAGGCGCGAATTTTCCAATGTCGGCATTCTTAATTTTATGCCGGACTATCAGATATTTTTCCATTCGCGCTGGCCCGGTTTTACCATAGATACGCCCGCGCTGAATACGTCCGTCGATGAAGACGGCGGGAGCATAAAAATTATCATTATATGCGGCACGGGTTCGGTGGTTATGGCAAGCGCTAAAAATGAAGTCGGTGAAGACGAGTTTTATAAAATATTCGGCGGCGGCCCGATAACTTCCGACCCCGGCTCGGGTTTTGACCTCGGGTTGAGGTTTTTAAGAAAATTTGGCATTGAAAGCGCTCTGGGTGCGCTCGATTGCCGGGTCGCCTCTCTTGCCGCCGCGTACGGCTGCGATAATTTAGGCGATATAGCTTTTGAGGTAAAGCCGGGCAGCGCTCAGGCGGTTTCGAAAATTGCGTCATTCGCCCCTCTTATGCTTGAAATATCTGAAAACGTCGAAGGCACGCCTTATTTTGAAGAAACTCTGGCCGCCGTTAAGAACATAGCTATGGGCGTGCGCCATATTTTAAAAAATAATTTTAAAAATTGTATTGACAAACCGGTCAAAATATTATTTAATGGTAGTGTTTTACTTAAATCCGATTTCTATAAAAACATTATGAAGCGATATTTAAAAAGTTATATTAATGCCGGCAGTCTGGAGTTTTTCGAAGTCAACGAAGACGTGTCAGTTATATGCGCCAGATACTCCATTGCGGCCGGAGCGGAGGTTTAAAGTGCCGATAGATTATAAAGATTTAAAAACCGAAATGCGTAATCCAGAGTCTGAAAATCTCGATTTAATGTCAGTAAAAGACATACTGAATTTATTTTACCGCCAGGATATAACGGTCGCAGAGGCCGTTAAAAAAGAGCATAAACATATCGCCCAGGCAATCGAATTGATATCACGCGGGCTGGAAGTCGAAGGGCGCGTGTTTTACGCCGGGGCGGGAACATCAGGCCGGCTCGGCGTTCTCGACGCTTCCGAAATAAAGCCCACATTCGGCGTTAAAAAGAAAATATTTATCGGACTCATCGCCGGAGGCAAAAAAGCCCTCACCAACTCTATCGAAGGCGCGGAGGACGACGGGAAGGTCGTTATTCAGGAGCTTAAAAAATATAAATTCGGCGTCAATAAAAACGACGTGCTGGTGGGAATTACGGCCTCTGGCATGACGCCTTATGTTTTATCGGCGCTTAATTACGCCATCAGTCAAAATTGCGCCACGGTGCTTTTGACCTGTAATAAAAATATAGCGGCCCGCTATAAAGGCTGCTTTGAGGTAATCATAGCCCCGGATGTCGGAAGCGAAATCATATCCGGTTCTACTCGCCTTAAATCGGGTACGGCCACTAAAATGATATTAAATATGCTTTCGAGCGTTTCAATGGTTAAATTAGGCAAGGTTTATCAAAATTATATGGTGGATCTTATCCCTTCCTGTAAAAAATTAATCGCCCGCGCCGAGAGAATTTTATCGGATATTTGTCGCATAGATTTAGAAGAATCGAAAAAATTATACAGGCTGTCGAGTCAAAATCTTAAGGCAGCCATACTGATTAAAGAACTTAACATACCGCTGAAAGAAGCGGTGCTTTTGCTGAAAAAAAACGGCGGTCACTTAAGAAGCGCTTTAATCGATGGAAAAAGTAAAAATAAAAAAATAATGAAAGATAGAAAATGAAAGAAAAAATAATAGCATTAATAAGAAAAATAATCGAAAACAGGCATTTTAAAACAGCCGGAGAGCATTTGATAAAGCCTTTTTTATCGACGGCCGCGCTAGCCGCTTTATTTTTCGTTATTATATACAACCGTAACGAAACTACCGGATATAAAGACGGTTTTTTTATCTATTACGCTGTTCTGCTGCCTTTTTTATTCAATGCCGCGGCGTCTTTTACCAGAGCTAACAAGCGAAAATTGTACGGGCTTTACGGATTTAGCGTCGTGTTGTTTCCTTTTCTGGCGGTTAATTTTTTCTGGCTTGCTTCCAGGTATTCTTATCTTCCTGATTTTTATAGAGATTTCAGCGTCGGCGGCTCTTTTTTTATGATCTATGCCATGTATTCGGTGTTTTTCGTTATAGGCGGAGTGTTTATAGGCTTAATCGACGAGTTTATTTCGGCCGAATCCAGGGCTGTTTTAAAATATCCAGAAGCCGGCCAGTTGACTAAGTCGAAAAGACGCAAATTAAAAAAGAAAAAGCGTGACGGCGCTAAAGGAAGCGGAGTTTCTCACGAAATAATCGATGAAATTATCGGAGGCGGCGAAGATAAAAGTCCCGACGTCCTTGAAGGACGGCAGGAATTTCCCGACGAGCTTACCGGCGGCGAAGACGCGGATGAAGACGAAGACGATGATGATGAAAAAGAAGAAGAAGACGGCAAAAACAGCAAAGACGCCCTCAAAAAATAAATAAAAGAATAAAGAATGAAAATAAATATTATTGCAAATTATCTGTAAATTATATATAATACTATGCGTAAATAGAGGCTGTTTTAAGCGGCGATTTTTTAAAAGTGTTGATTATATAACGATTGGAATGATTTAAGTGAACGATTCTATAAATTCAGGTAATTTGAACGGCGGATGCATTGAATCGCCCGAAAATATATTCAAGCGCATAAGTGCGGCTTCCGCAGCCGCCCGCAAAATTGTCTTTATGGGCATCGGCAATTTTAACCGCGGCGATGACGCCATAGGAGCTCATATTGTCAGTTCCATCATAGAAAATATCACGGGCGCGGAAGAATACCGTAATTATTTAAAATTCAAAGATAAAGACGGCGGACGTGAATTATTACTGATAGCCGCCGCTGTCACTCCTGAAAATTTTGTAGATGAAATAATCGATTTTGCCCCCGATTTCATACTTTATATAGACTGCGCAAATTTCAATGATCCTTCCATAAAGGCAGGCGAGCTTCGTTTATTTAACGAAAATTCTCTCACGGTTTCTAAAAACGCTATTTCGACTCATTCCATGTCCATTAATTTGCTAATTGAAATTTTCAAGCAGAAAATACCCGCCGCTAAAAATTTATTCTTAGGCATAATGCCCGAAAGAATTGAATATGATTATAGTCCCGATTATGCTAAAAATATAACGTCGGAAGTATTAAAATCCGGCGAAAAAACTATCGAATATATTAAAACCGATATATTATCCGCGATGGAGGTTATTTAATGGCCGGAGGCGGAGCTATTCTTGGCGGTTTATTCGGGCTTATGCTCGGCGGCCCGATCGGCGGCATCGTCGGGGCCGTGTTTGGAAACGCGATAAGCGAAGCGGGATCGGGCGGCTCCGCCGGCGGTTATGAAAGCGGAGTCGACGGATTTTCCGTTGTCTGTCCAGGCTGCGGCGTCAAAATACTCGTTGGAGGAGAGGGCCGCTGGATATGCCCTAATTGTCGCGTGGAATTCGATTATGACGGCAATAGCTCCCGTATAGGCGGCGCGGGCAGACATACGGAATTTGTCGGCAATTATAACGAAAAAATTAATAACGACCAGGCCCAGGATATATTTTTTCTTGTGGTCTTTTCTCTGCTGGCTCTTATGGCTAAGGCTGACGGCGTGGTTTCGAAAGAAGAAATTAAGCTGGTAGATGATTTTATTAAAAAAGTCCTTCAATTATCGCCCCAAAAACGCGATCTGGCAATTAAAATATTTAATACCGCAAAAGATTCCAATTATTCATTCGACAGCCTTGCTTCACAGTTTTATTCTATTTTTAAAAATGAGCGCAGCGTGTTAAAAACGATGTTCGATATACTTATGCATTTAGCCCATTCAGACGGCACTTTTCATCCTAATGAAGAACGTCTCATTAAAAGCGCTAAAAAAATATTTAAAATCAGCGATTATGAATATGAATCGCTTAAAGAACGTTATCAGAAACACGGACAAAGCGGCGAGGGCGGCTCCGGTTCGCAAAATCGCTCCTCCGGCGGCGGGCAAAGCGGCTCTCATCATGAAAATATCGATAAATATTATGCCGAGTTAGGCTGCATGCCTTCCGATAGTAACGAAAAAATAAAAGAAGCCTATAAAAAAATGGCCAGGGATTATCATCCCGATACGGTAATCGCCAGAGGCCTTCCGCAGGACTTCGTTAAATTCGCCACCCAGAGGTTTCAACAGATTCAGCTGGCTTATGAAAAAATAAAAACGGCCCGTAACTTTTAATTTATATGAATATAATTAATTTTAGAAGCAAATATAAAATTTTGTGGAAGCTCGGACTTTTAGTGCTCGCCATGTTTTTTTTGATTACGCTTCTAAGCCTCATAACTATTTATAATATCACGCTGTTAGATAAAAATGCCAATATACTCAACAGTTATAACGATACGCTTAAACTTGTCGAAAACCTTCAGATTAAATCGAACGATTTATTAAATAATGAAAAAGCTAAAGAAATAATGTTCGATCAGAAATTAGTCGAAAAATACAAAGACTTTGATAATTATATCGAAGTGTTTATGGCCCAGGCGAAAAAAGCAGTGTCTAATCGCGAATTGAAGAAAACTTTAAGCCGGTTGAACAGCTCGCGCGAAAATTTTAATTCGTTATTAAATGCCACCTACCAGGCTTACGACGACGAGTTCGACGTTTGGGACACGGCGGAAATCCCCATGACGAAACTTATTAATAAACGCGAAGGTCTTCATAAGGATATCGAAGAACTGCTCATTAAAAATAACGCCATGATTAACAGCATAACCGTTAATTCGGCCAGAGAAAGCCGTATTATCGTCGGTTATATGATAGCGATAGTATTCGTTATTTTCGTATGCCTGATGTGGTTTTCTTATTATCTGACAAGGCGCGTCACTTTTCCTATAAACAGGCTTATAATCGCGGCCCGCGAAATCGGCGGCGGCAATCTCGATTATAAAATAGACCTTAAAGGCTATGACGAAATAGGCGAGCTGGGTCATACTCTTAATCAGATGACCGATTCGCTCAAGCAGTCGAATGAGCGTCTTAAATCGATGCTGCAACTGGCGGTTACGGTGGCCCACGAGGTGCGAAATCCTATCGCGGGTATCGGCAATGCCGTGCAGGTAATTTCTTCTAAATTTCCCAAAGACGATCCTTACCGTGAAATTATTACTGAAATGACCGCTCAGATCAACCGTGTTGACGAAATTATCTCTAATTTATTAAACTATGCTCGTCCCGTGCCGTTAAAGTCTGCGAAATGCCGCGTCCGCGAAACGCTGTTAAACGTGCTGCAATTTATCGGCCCTTCCGGCGAGGCCGGCAATATAACTGAAAATATAGATATAGCGCCGCAAATAGATCCGCTTTTAAATATAGATATCAAGCAGTTCACTCAGGTTTTTATGAATGTGGTTATAAATGCCCGCCAGGCGCTTTCCGGCGTTGCGGGAGCGAAACTCGAAATCAAAACTTTTGAATCGGGCAAACGGTTTTACATAGATGTTATCGATAACGGGCCGGGGGTTCCGGCGGAAATCATGGATAAAATATTCGAGCCTTTTTTTACGACCAGGCATAAAGGCACGGGACTCGGGCTCGCGGTTTCGCAAAAGATAATAAGAAGCATGGCTGGCGATATCGAAGTCAGCTCGGAGGCTTTTAAAGAGACTAAATTCAGCATAGTATTGCCCGTATGCGAAGATGACGGGCCGGAGAATAAAGTTAAGCAATAAAGGTGCGTATGAAAAATATACTTATAGTTGATGATGAAAAACTGCTGCGGTGGAGCCTTTCGACCGAACTTAAAGAGCTCGGTTTTACGGTTTATTCTCATGAATTCGCCGAGGAAGGATATAAAATTTTTAAGGAAAAGGCCGTAGATATATGCGTTTTAGATATCAGGCTGCCGGATTATTCCGGCATAGAACTTTTAAGAAAGATAAAGCAGGCGCAGCCTGATACTTACGTTATAATGATGACGGCTTTCGCGGAGGTGGAAACCGCCGTGGAGGCTCTTAAATTAGGCGCTTTCGATTATCTTATAAAACCTTTTAATTTAGAAAAATTAAAGCATTTAATAGGAAAAATAATCGAAACCAATGAGCTGAAAAAAGAGAACACTTTTTTAAAGCAGAAGGAGCAAAAGCATTTCCTGCAGGAAAAAATGCTCAGTGAGGCTCCTGAAATGCTTAAAATATTCGATTTAATTAATAAACTGGCCAACATTCCTATTTCGACGGTTATAATAACCGGCGAAACCGGTACCGGAAAAAGCCTTATAGCGCGCTCGATACACTACAAAGGCATCAGGCAGTCAAAGTCGTTCGTCGAAATAAACTGCAGCGCCATATCCGAGTCTCTTCTCGAATCGGAACTTTTCGGGCACGAAAAAGGCGCTTTCACAAACGCCATAGTTCAGAAAAAAGGCCTGGTAGAAATAGCCGACGGCGGCACTCTGTTTCTCGATGAAATCGGCGAAATGAGCCTTCCTCTTCAGTCTAAGCTGCTTAAAGTAATAGAAGATAAAGTGTTTAAAAGGGTCGGCGGCGTTAAAGACATATCGGTGGACGCTCAGATAATAGCGGCGACGAATAAAGACCTGCAAAAAGAAATTAAAGACAATAAATTCAGGGAAGATCTGTATTTCAGGCTTAACGTCATTCCCATTCACATACCGCCCCTGCGCGAGCGCGTGGAAGACATTATCATACTCGCCGATCATTTTATAAAGCATTATAACTTTATATTCAAAAAAAGCGTTCTCAGCCTTTCAGCCGAAGCGGGAGATATGATGAAAAATTATTTGTGGCCGGGCAACGTGCGCGAGCTTAAAAACGTTATAGAACGCACCATATTGCTTGAAAACTGCGAAATTATAATGCCTGAGCACCTGCATTTAAAAGCGGGCGGCGATCGTCTCAAAAAAGATTCCTGCGAAACGGCGGAAAAGGTCGTAGCGGCCTCCAGACTGCCGGAATTCGATATCAGCGTCGATAAAAAAGGCATCGATCTCGATTTGTTAATGACGGCGGTCGAAAAAAAGATTATACGCACAGCGCTTGAAATGAGCAATAATAATCAGTCGCAGACGGCGAAGCTCCTTAATTTGAACCGCGACACTCTTCGCTATAAAATGAAAAAACTCGAAATACTCCCGCCGCACAATCCGCAGGATGAAGCCGCCGGCGAAGAAATTACCGCCGATTAAAATTTAATACTCAGCGCGGCGCTTTATATGGGCCGAAGCTGCATAAAACAATAATTAACTCAATGGTTACTTTTTAGTTTATTAACGATATTAAAGGGGGAGTCATGATGAATATTTTAAATTTTAAAAAAAGCTGCATAGTTTTTTTAATTGCCGTATCGGCCGTAATGTATTCATTTTCCGCCGCCATGGCCGCTGAAGATTATTTATATAAAATATGCGTCAATCAAAAGTATGGTTTTATTGATATAAAGGGTAAGGTAATAGTTAAACCGGTTTTTGATTCGGCCGAAGAATTCCGCGAGGGTATGGCGGTAGTTACCTACGGCGATAAGACCGCTTTTATAACTGCTTATGGAAAGCCGGCCTTTACAAAGCGTTTCGATGCCGCGCGCGGTTTTAGCGAAGGACTCGCGGCCGTCAGAATCAACGGGAAATGGGGTTATGTCGATAAAAAAGGCGAAATGGCCATAGAGGCTGACCTTGAAACCGCTTCTAATTTTAACGAAGGACTGGCGGCCGTTAAAAAAGGCGGTAAATACGGTTTTATCGACGCTCGCGGCGCTGAAACCGTCGGATTTAAATATGAATGGGCGTCAGGGTTTAAAGAGGGGCTTGCCAGATATAAAAAAGACGGCAAATACGGTTTTATAAATAAAAAAGGCGAAACGGCTATAAATGCTGATTTCGACTCGGCCGACGATTTTTACGACGGATATGCGATAGTTATGAAAAACGGCCGCTATGGCTTGATCGATAAAACCGCCGTATTCGCGGCGCCGCCCCTTTATGATTATATATCCCGTTTTAAGGAAGGCGCGGCTTTTTTTGAAGAAGATAAAAAATATGGTTTTGTTGGTTCGGACGGTAAAATTTTCGTTAAGCCTCAGTATGACGGCGTTTCGGTATTCAGCGAAGGCCTGGCTCTGGTTAAGAGCGCTAAATATTACAAATATATAGATAAATCAGGTAAAACATATCTGGTGCCGGGTTTTAAATTCAAAGACGCGGCCATATTCAGCGAAGGCCTCGCCCGCGTCGCGCTCGATAAAAAAAATATATTTATCGATAAAAAAGGCCGCACCATAATAGATTTTAAAGATAAATTCTGCTTTTTCGCCGATTTTAAAAACGGCCTGGCTTCAGGTTATATTCAGGATAAAAACGTGTATATAAATAAAGCCGGAAAAATAGTGTGGGCCGATACTTTCAAAGAAAATAAAATAGAAGTTAAAAAAAAGAAATAATTATTAAAAATAAAATGAACTTTTTATCAATTTCAAGACAATCTAAGGTATTGGAGGGGTATTTTTTCCTATAATGCCTAAAATTTTAGTTTCCGGTCTTATTAACTTTGAAACGACTTTAAAAATAAATAAATTTCCCCTCGAATATTATCCGGTTGCATATCCGTTCGGAGGCGTTAATTCTACCGTTTCCGGCGTGGGCTTTAACGTCGCGAAGGCCCTTAAAACCCTCGGCGCCGAAGTGAGCCTCCTTTCGATTACGGGCGGGGATTCCGTATCGCGCCTTATCGAAACCGAAATGGAAAAATGCAGTTTGGGATGCGAATTTATAGTTAAATCGATTCAGGCGACGCCTCAATCGGTTATAATATTTGACGAAACCGGAAAGCGGCAGATACAGGTAGATTTGAAAGATATCCAGCAGGCCGTTTATCCGCCCGATCTTTTCACCAAGGCGGCCGCCGCCGCGGATATATTAGTGTTATGTAATATAAATTTTTCGCGCCCCATGCTGGCTGCGGCCGTAAACGCAGGTAAACTGACGGCCTGTGACGTTCACGCTTTAAGCCCGGCCGACTGCGACGGGTATAACGCCGACTTTATGCGTCACAGCGACATTTTATTTTTCAGCGATGAAAATATCGGAAGCGGCGTTCATGAATTTATTCGGCATCTGGCCGGACTTTATCAAAATAAAATAATAGCGGCCGGCATGGGTTCTAAAGGCTCTCTTTTGTTCGTTAAAAAAGACGATTGCTTCCGTCATTACCCGGCGCTTAATTTGAGGCCTGTAGTCAATACCATCGGCGCAGGCGATGCGCTCTTTTCAGCGTTCGTGTATTATTACGCCGAAACGCGCGATGCTTATCTTGCCATGGAGCGCGCTTCAGTGTTCGCGGCGTGGAAAGTTGGCGCCAATGGCGGCGCCGAAGGCTTTTTAACGGGAAATGAGCTTTCGATATTATTTATACGATAAATTATCTCGATTAAATAGCGCCATATTTGCTGGTGCGTTATATGTTGTTGGTTAAAATCAAGTGATTTACATACATGAAAGGAATGGTAAAAAGTTGTTAAGTAATTACAAAAAAATTATTGTGGTTGTGCTTTTTTTAGCCGCGGCAATTTTTGTGTTGAGTTATATGAAGGAAGCGGAAAAAAAAAAGACATCCAATTCAGGGCGTAACAGGCGCGGCGCGGATTCTGAAACGATCGTGAAGACCACTCCGGTTATCAGGGATACCGTGGAAACTATAATCGAGATAAACGGGCGTCTTTTTTCGGAGCTCGAAACCATCGTTAGTTCGGAAGTTGACGGCGTGGTTGAACGGACAACTAAAGAAATGGGCGATATTACGCATGAAAAAGAAATGCTTGTAAAAATCAAAGATGTTGAATATGAAATAAAATACAGGCAGGCTCATTTCGATTATATGCAAACGCTGACTAAATTATCGGTTGATACGTCTTCTGTAAATGTAAATACCGTAAATTTAGAAAATATAAGTTCCGTTAAAAAAGCGCGCGCAAATTACGATAACTTAAAAGCTAGTTTCTGGCGTATAGCCGAACTTCGAAAAAATGAGTTGACATCCAAACAGCTTCAGGATGATATCGAAAGTAAATTGAAAGCGGCCGAAGCCGATCTTCAGTTTGCGCGTGAGGAAGCTAAAACCCAGGTACTCAGTCTTCAGGCAAAAAATGCGGCGCTGGACCTGTCTAAGAAGAAACTCGACGATACCAGAGTTGTCTCGCCGTACACGGGAATTATCCAGAAAAGACTTGTGTCGGTCGGCGAATTTGTTAAAATTGGAACGCCTCTTTATTCAGTGATAAAAAACAATCCGATCAAATTTAGCGGCGGTATTCCTGAAAGTTTTATTTCGGATATTGCAATCGGCATGACCGTTGAAGTTAAGGTAGATGCGGTCAAAGGCACCTTCGGCGGAAAAGTAATCAGAATAAGCCCTTCTTCGACGCCGGAAAACCATTCGGTCGATATCGAAGTGGAAATAGCTAATCCCGATTTCATTTTAAAACCCGGTTATTTTGCTGAAGCAAAAATTATTTTAAACGTTAATCCGACCGGCATATTAATACCGATAGAGGCTCTTTATATATTCGCTGGCGTCGAAAAAGTTTTCGTCGTTAAAGATGATAAAGCCTTCGAAAAAAAGGTCAAACTTGGAAGACGTTATGTTGACAGAGTAGAGATTAAAAACGGTCTTGCCGGAGACGAAAATATTGCGATTTCAAACGTTTCAAAGCTATATGACGGCGTTAAAGTAAAAAAACCGGAGGTTGAAAAAAACAAATGAAGTATAAAAAAACAAATCTTAAGCGAGTGATTAATAAATGTCGATAGCTGAAGTATGCGTTAAAAGACCTGTTTTTACTACAATGCTCATGGTGCTGCTTATCGTGCTTGGAGTTTTTTCGTTTGTCAGGCTTGGCGTCGATCTTATGCCGAACGTTGATATGCCGATGGTGGCGGTTAGAACTATCCTTCCAGGCGCGAGCCCCGAAGAGGTGGAAACCGAAATAACTAAAAAAATCGAAGAGGCGGTCAATACCGTTTCGGGTATCGATGAGCTGCGTTCCACTTCGACTGAAGGCTCATCGAGGGTTATGGTAACTTTCGTGCTTGAAAAAAATGGCGATGTCGGCGCACAGGAAGTGCGTGACAAGGTATCCGCTATTTTGAGAAGGCTTCCAAACGGAATCGACCCGCCGACGGTTTCACGAATGGATCCTTCAGCGAGGCCTATTATTACGCTTGTCGTTTCGGGGCAGCGCAATATGCTCGAGTTAACCGAGATCGCCAGTAAAGATATCAAAGAATCTCTTGATTCGGTTAATGGCATCGGCGAGGTTACGGTCAACGGCGGCAGGGCGCGCGTGATAAACGTGGTTATAGATAAAAATAAACTTGAGCAGTTCAACCTGGCAATCGCCACTGTCAAAAACGCTATAATTTCACAGAATATGGAAGTCCCTATCGGCCGCATAACTCAGAAGACCGTCGAATACGGTCTCAGGGCGCTCGGAAGAGTTAGCGGCATGAACGATTTTAATTCTATGATCGTCGCCTGGGCTAAAAACAGGCCTGTAATGATATCCGATCTCGGTTATGCCGAGAACTCCGAAGAAGAACCCAGGTCTATTTCTCGTCTCGATGGCCGTCCGTCCGTTTCACTCGTTATAAAAAAGCAGTCAGGAACTAATACCGTTAAGGTTGTTGACGCCGTTATGGCGAAAATTAAAACGATTCAGCAGGCTCTTCCCGATGATATTAAAATAGATATAGTCGGTGATCAGTCCCGTTTTATAAGAGCTTCTATCAACGAAGTCGAACTTCACCTCGTGCTTGGCGGGCTTCTGGCATCGCTTGTCGTCTGGATCTTCATGGGCAACCTGAGGGCTACGGTAATCGCGGCCATATCGATTCCTACATCGATAATAGCTACTTTTACACTTATGCTCTATATGGATTTTACGCTCAATAATATGACGCTTCTGGGGCTCGCTCTGGCGGTGGGGATAGTCATAGACGATGCCATAGTCGTTCTGGAAAATATATTCAGAGTAATGCATGAAAAGAAACTTTCTCCCGTTCAGGCCGCGATAGAAGGCACTTCAGAAATTTCGCTCGCGGTAATGGCGACTACGCTTTCGCTGATAGTTATTTTTCTTCCCGTAGCTTTTATGTCGGGCATGATCGGCCGTTTTTTTCAAAGCTATGGACTTACAGTCGCTTTTGCTATCGCCGTTTCGCTTCTGATCGCGTTTACGGCCACGCCGATGCTCTGTGCGGTATTTTTTAAAAAAACGGATATACTCGAAGACGATGAAAAGGATGACCTCTGGATTAACAGGGTAATTAAATCGAGCTATGGATGGCTTGTCAGATGGTCGCTCGACAATAAACTCGTCATTATTTTATGTACGGTTTTCACGCTTTACATGATTTATCCGCTTGTTAATTACATCGGAAAAGACTTTATGCCCCAGGATGATACTTCTGAATTTCAGGTTAACTTGACGACGCCTTCAGAGTGGAGTTTAGAAAGGGTGGATAGATTATTTCTTGAAGTCGAGAAAAAAATTAAAAAGCTTGACGGCGTTAAATCTTTGCTCACTAATATAGGCGGTTCGGATTCCGGCACGGTTTCCAGCGGCGATATACTCGTGGTGGTCGAAGACATTAAAAATAGAAATTATCCTATGACCGATATAATGCAAAAAGTTCGAAGGATAATGGCCGATTATAAAGAAATCCGCACCGGCGTTCAGGTAGCCGGCGGCGGTGGCAGTGTGGGCGGCGGCGGCAGGAATTCCAAGCTGAGCATCAGTGTTTCAGGGTCCGATCTCGATGTTTTAAGCCGCGCCACCGATAAAATGGTCGAAGAGATGAAAAAAATAAACGGATTCGTCGATCCCGACACTAACGCCGATAATACTAAACCGGAATTCCGCATCGCTATAAACCGCCAGAAAATGGCTGAGATGGGCTTTCAGGTATCCGATCTTTCTACTGCGATGAAAACCCTTATAGGCGGCGAAAGAGTTTCAAGGTTCAAGGACGGCGATGAGCAATACGACATCATTTTGAGGCTGATGGAAAAAGATCGTAACGTTCCCGAGCTCATAAATGATATTAAACTTCAGAACAAAGCCGGACAACTTATTCCGATTAGTAATTTCATCAAGATCGACTCTAACGTCGGCCCCACGCGTATTGAAAGGATCAATCGCGAAAGGCAGATCAGCGTCGGCGCCGATCTTGACGATAAGGTAAAACCTTTAAGCGAAGCTCTTGTCGATGTAAGAAAAATATTTGACGAATTGAATCTTCCGCCCGGTTATAAGTTAAATTCACTCGGTCAGGCTAAAATATACGGCGAAACTATGAATAATTTCATAATGGCATTCGCTTTGAGCTTTGTTTTGATGTATATAGTTCTTGCTTCGCAGTTCGAGAGTTTTTTACATCCTATCACCATCCTTTTGACTCTGCCGCTCTCGCTTCCGTTTGCGATAATTTCGCTGCTAATAATGGGCGAGACGCTTAACGTATTTAGCATACTCGGACTTTTCATGCTCTTTGGAATAGTGAAGAAGAACGCGATTCTTCAAATCGATTATACCAACACGCTTCGCGTGCGGGGTATGGAAATTAAAGAAGCCATAGTTAAAGCGAATGTTACCAGAGTCAGGCCGATTATCATGACTACGCTGACTTTAATCGCCGGCATGCTGCCGATAGCTTTAGGACAGGGCCCCGGCGCAGCCTCGCGCGCTTCGATGGCAAAGGTAATTATCGGCGGGCAGTTTCTATGTTTGCTTTTAACGCTGCTCGTCGTTCCAGTCGCATATTATTTATTCGATCGGGCTAGCGTAAGATTGCGTAAAAAATTCGGTATGCTGGACGAAAAAACTGAATAGATTTTTTTTTCAGGGAGGGAGAGAAAGGGTTAGCNNTCTCTATCTGCAAATTGCCTGACGCATTGTCGCTAGTTTGTCGGTAGCTTTTTTGGTCCGTGCTTTAATTCAGTCATGCGTTAGAACCTCTTGCCTTTATGCTTGTTCCTGCCAGCTTGCTTGTTTG
>DIVV01000212.1 GCA_002423385.1 bacterium UBP16_UBA6123 | reverse complement strand
CGCAAGCTCCGGGGTTTCGTCTATTTATTGAAATCATTATTTGTGGAGGGTTTCTTATGCATAAATTTAAAAAGTATTCGATAATTTTTATATTACTTTTTACTTTATTTCTTTTTTTAAACAATACTTCCATATTTATCAGCGCGTCGTCGCAACCTATGTTGCTGGCTCATCGCGGCGTTGCCCAAACTTTTTCCATGGCCGGCATTACTAACGACACCGACACGTCCAAACGCATTTACCCGCCCGAACATTCCTATCTGGAAAATACTTTAGCTTCTATGGAAGAAGCTTTTAGATATGGCGCCGATATCGTCGAAGCCGATATTCAGCTTACTAAAGATTCTAAATTCGCGGTTTTTCATGATGCGCGCCTTGAATATAGGACTGACGGTTCCGGGCCGGTAAGGAATTTTAATATGGCCGATCTGAAAAAACTCGACGTTGGCTACGGATATACGGCGGATGGTGGAAAAACATTCCCTTTCAGAGGGAAAGGCGTCGGTATAATGCCTTCGCTGGACGAAGTTTTAGCTCGTTTTACCGCGGAAAATTTTCTGCTGCATATAAAAAGCAATGATGAGGCGGAAGGATTGCGTCTCGCCGAATTTTTAAAAACCCTTCCTGTAGAGCGTATTAAAAAAATACGCGTTTACGGCGGCGACCGGCCGATTCAGGCTCTCAGAGAAAACGCACCTCTATTGAAGGTAATGTCAAAAAAAACTCTCATGAGTTCTCTTCGTGATTATATACTTTTTGGCTGGAGCGGTTATATTCCCGAATCGTGCCGCGGAGCCTGGCTGCATATTCCATTGAAATACGCTCCGCTGTTATGGGGCTGGCCTCATAAATTTTTGCGGCGCATGGACGAAGCGGGGACCAGCGTCGTTGTGGTAGCGGGTGACGGGAAGTTTTCCGAAGGTTTCGATTCATTAGAAGATATAAAGACCCTGCCCGAAGGATTTTCCGGCTATATATGGACTAATCGGATCGATAAGGTCAGTTCTTTAGATGGCAGGAAGAAGTAACGATTTGCAATTGGAATATTATAAAAGAAAGATATTTCGGATTTTTTTTATTTCCATCATATGTCTTTCACGCATACATCTTTGAATTCTCCTACTATTCTTTCCTTCTCTTTTAATTCCATGAACGCGAGATCGTATTGGCAATATTCATTTTGATATTTCAGTTTAAACTTCTCGTAATCCTTTTTCGATTTCCAGACATCTATTACATAATAATGCCTGCTTTTATCTAAACACTTGAGCAGCTCCGTTTTTTTATAGGAAGGCGATTTTTTGAATAATTTGCTCCATGTGCCGTTCGGGCCGTATTCGAGTTCGAATTTTTTAACCGTCTTTTTAGCTGCGGTATATTCCCATATTATTTTATACATGTGCTCTCCGTTTTTATTTGTTTTATTCAATTATATCATACGATAAATATAAAATCTTAATAATTTATAATATTTAATTAAAAAAATTTTGGAAACTTATAAAACAAAAATCATTAATATATACTATTTTTTTCATTTATATTTTAATAAATTTTTGGTATAATGTTGTAATCTAATTTTTCGAAGGTATTCAAAATGATTAATAGGGTAGAAGAAGTTTTTTTAAAATTATTTAAATTAGTGTTTTCTTTTTCTTAACAATATGCTGACTGTTAAAAATCTTTATAAACGATACGGCAATTTCGAAGCGCTTTCGGGCGTTAGTTTCGAGCTGCGCGCCGGCGAGATTTTCGGTTATTTGGGGCCGAACGGCGCCGGTAAATCTACTACTTTGAAACTTCTTACCTTTGCATCGGCCCCTGACGGCGGCGAAATATTATTCAACGGCTCGAGCGTATTCGATAACGCCGACGAATTCAAAAAAATGCTCGGCTATGTGCCCGAAGTGCCTTATGTGTACGATATGCTTACCGGCAGAGAGTTTCTGAATTTTATTTGCGATATGCGTAAAATCGATTTCAGCGCCCGAAAAGAAATCGACTACTATCTTGACTGCTTCGATATTCTTAACGATGCCGATAAACTGATATCGAGTTATTCGAACGGCATGCGCAAGAAAATTTCGATAATATCAGCCATTTTACATAAACCGAAAATTTTACTGCTCGATGAACCGACATCGGCCATGGACGCTATCAGCGCAAAAAAATTCAAAGACATTCTTGTCGGACTCAAAGAAAGCGGCTCGGCAATATTATTAACCACTCACGTCCTTGAAATCGCCGAAAAGCTTTGCCAGAGGATAGCTATAATCAATAAGGGAAAAAAATTAATTGAAGGCACGCTTGCCGAGATTAAAAACGCCGGTAAAAACCCCGCAGGCGAGCTCGAAGACGCTTTTTTGATGATAACCGGGCCGCGGCAGGAAACTGCCGGTTAATTTTTTACAGGCATAGCTTGTTTTAATCTGCCGTAAGAGGTTTTAAGTTCTTTCTTGTTTATATTGATAAATTTATTAGTGAAAAATGAGTGACGGCGAGTGAACAGCCAGGAAATAAACGGGTTTTTATGATATCCACGCTTATTAAATATAAAGTTCTAATGTTTAAAAACCGCGCAGCCGGAATGCCTTTGCCGGAAAAAGCCGCTTATTCGCTTGCGGCGCTTGTAATAGCCGCATTCGTGGTTATTATAAGCGCGCTTTTTATTAAAAATTCAAATTTAATAGTTAAAAATATTAATTTATCCAATATTTGTTATATTAATTTTTTCTGCGCGTTAGGGCTTAATTTTATTTTGTTGTTAAGCGTCGTAGTAGAGGCTTTTGAAGAAATTAACGCGGTTTTTTACCGCCGCGAAACTCAATTTTTGCTTCAGTTTTCTAATGACGGCCGTCATTATTTTTTTTATAAATTAATCGCGATTTCCTTCAAAATAATGCCGGTCTTAGTTTTATTATTTCCTTTTTATCTTATGCACGTATTTTTCTTTTTTCATAATTTTGGAATTGCGGCTTTAATGTCCTTTTTGTTATTTTCTTTATTATCGCTTCCGGTTATTTTAGTGTTTTTCGCGGCTTTATCTATGGGGCTGTGCGTTTTGCTGGCGCGGCTTCTTTCGCTGTTAAACCAGCGCACGCTTATTTTATTATCGGTATTGTTTATGACTGTTTTTTTATCTTTTTATTTTCCTGATTTTAAAAACATTTTAACTTTAAAGCAAACAGCCGGCGAAACGGCCCCTGAAAGACTTTTTAAATCGTTATCTTCCGCCGCGGTTTATTTTGAATTTTTTCCGGCTTCTTTTCTGGCGGAGGCTTTAAGCGCCCTGATAAAAAACGATCATAAAATATTTATTAGTAATATTGCATATTCGCTTTTTTCGACGTTTATGGCCGTCGCCGCGGGTTTTTTCATTACGCGCCGCTTTTTATTAAAAGATTTAGGCTGTCTTATGGACGGCATTTCGGCCCGGCAGGGTTCGGACGGTTCTATAAAGTGCTTCTGGCCGCTCACACTCGCGCCGCCGCTCTGGCGCGCCGCCATTATCGATGAAACGGCGCATCTTTTGCGTCAAAATCTCACGCTGATAATTATTTTTATGGCTCCGGCGATCTTCGCTGCGCCTTTTTATCTTCCAGAAAAAATGATCGCCGCTTTTATTTCTTCGCCGCTGTCATCCGGGCCGTCCTGGATAATTTTTTTGATAAATTCAGTCGTGATGGTTCAGTTTACCGATTTAATGGCGGCGGATATAAATTCGAAGCGTTCGTTTTTGCCGCTTATGCGCACGCTTCCGGTTAAAATATTCGATTTTATTAAGATTAAAGTTTGCTTTTATTTTTTATTAGAAGCCTTTATTTTAGTCGCGGTCTGCGCGCCCTGGAAATACTTTCTGGGCCTCGGCGCGCGTGAAAGCCTTGAAAATTTTATTATAACGATTTTATGGTCCGCCGCCTCGGCCGTTATTTGCTATGGCACGGCATTAATCGCCGCGGCGCTGTTTTCGCCTAAAAAAGACCCCGACGGGCTTACTATATCGAATCCCGCCATACAAATTCTCGATTTTATCTTCGTGACAATCTTTTGTTTAGGTCTAATTAAACTAAAACTTGCAGATTTTTCGAATTTATCTTTAATTTGTTATATAACGGCATGGCTTGCCGTTTTTTTCGCTGCGCTTATTAAAGGCTCGGCGATGCTCGATAATAAAGAATTATAAACGGAGTGATAACCGGGGTTATAATGCAGTTAATTTATTAACCAACCAATTTATATTATTAAATATTATGTAGGAGAGATGTAAATGATTAGAACGATCATTCTGGTGACATATTTATTGATTAGCGATTGCGGCGTCGCATCCGCCGATATGATGAATCCGCCGATTACACTTATGTTATCTATTCCAGTCACGCTATTTTTTATTCTCGCTTTCATACTTTATTGGACATTGAAAGCCATAATGTACTTGCGGGCAAATCCTGACGCCGCCGGTAGCGCTCGCAGCGAAAAAACGCAGGACGATCAGGAAATAAAAACGGTCAATACCGCAGAAAGTAAACCTGAAAAAAGTTTTTTGGAAACTATCAGGGAATACTATGTTTCATTATTTATTACCATGATCGTACTATTTGCTCTTTCTTTTATCGAACATAGCTGCAACCGCCTTGAAAGAGCCAATCGACCGCGAAGACCCCTTTTTGGAACCGTAGAACAGGATCGGAAATAGCCAGGGGCGTTTTTAATTCTTCTATCAGCGGTCGGACAAAAATCGATATGCGCAATTTACGACAATAAATTAGCTGAGGTATAATGAAAACATTATTAGTAAACCAAAAAAGGAAAAGCGTATAAAGTGATTATAATTTTTATTGCGCTCGTATTGAGCGTAGCGATAGAAACACCAACGGCGTGGGTTCTTGGCTATAGAAACCGTAACGAAATTATCATCGTGGCGCTTGCGAGCGTCATAACCAATCCGCCGCTGAATTATATAATAGCCGTCTGTGCGGCCTTCGGTCTCGTCAAAATCGACGTTCCGTTTGTTTTAATGCTGGAATTATCCGTGGTGGCTATAGAATGGCGAATCCTGCTGTACGCGCTCGGCGGCGATTCCTGGCGGCATTTTAAGACTTCCTTAATAATGAATACGGTTTCATTTTTATTTGGCGTATGGCTTTTCCAGCCGCGTTTCATCTGAAGGAGTTGCGGCGTCGAAAATTTTACGGCCGTTTTGTCATTAAATTAATCGCAAGGAGTGAAATCAATGAGTTTAAATTCTAATACCGATAGCCTCAATGCTTGCACTAAAGTCACGCTCGCCTCCAATCTCGTTGTTTATGGCGCGGCTCACGCGTTTGTCGATATGGCATGCGCCGCGACGATCGCGAGTCTGGCGGCGCGCTCGCTTCCTTGCGATGCTTGCTTTTATATACTCACATATAATATAATCGCGTTCGGCACGCAGCCGGTTTCCGGCATGTTGTCCGATACTTCTCGCTCGCCCGTGATATTCGCGGCCGCCGGTTGTGTCATAACGGCTCTCGCGTCGCTTCACGGTGATTTTCTGCCGCTATTTGCGGTGGGCGCAGCCGGTATCGGTAATTCGGTATTCCACGTCGGCGCCGGCGCTGTATGTATAAGCCTCAGACCTGACGAAGCTGCACCAGCCGGCGTTTTCGTGGCACCGGGGGCGTTCGGCCTGGCCGCCGGCTGCCTTATGGGAAAAACCGGAGCTTACAATCCCGCCGCTCTTGCTGTGATACTTGTCGCGTTCGCGCTATTGTTTTCGAGGTTCAAACGCCCTGAAATCGCATTCGCCACACCGGCTTCTCCGGCGGCGTTCAAAGGTTTCGAGACCGTGCTATTACTGCTTTTGCTGACCGTCGCTATGCGCGCGTTCACGGGATTTTTCGTCAGTTTCCCCTGGAAGTCGGAGCCCGATATGCTTTTACTGCTCACACTCGGCGTCGTCGCCGGCAAGGCCTCGGGAGGAATCCTGGCGGATCGGTTCGGCTGGCGCGCAATTACCGTCGGCGGGCTCATAGCCTCTTCGGCGCTGATAACTTTCGCCGGCGATAACGCGCTATGCGCTATAACGGGGATTCTGCTTTTCAACATGACGATGCCGGTAACACTGGTCGCGGTATCAAAGCTGTTGCCGGGTCGTCCGGCGTTTTCACTCGGACTCACCTGCCTGGCGCTCATACTGGGTGCACTTCCGGCCTTCTACGCCGGTTCGGCGAAGACGCCGGCCGCTGAACTTTTCGCCTTCGCCGTAGTGCTCTTATCCGCAGCCGTAATGTACAGAGCGCTTAACATATACTTCGAACGAATCGCTCCGCGCTCCCAATCAGAAGCCTGATATAAGCAACCGGAATAGAGAGATTACTTATTGCTCGAGTCATTGGAACCGTCTGAAAGCGAGTCGTTCGCCGTTCGAGTTCTGGAGTCCGAATCGGAAGAAGCGTCTCCTGCCTTTTTGCGCGATTGTTTTATAATAGATATTATTTCCGCTGCGGCACATATTACCAGCATCAGCGTCAGAACGCCGGCGAGAAGCAGTTCGTGGTTGATACCGGTGATTTCGAATGTCGGCGGCGGCAAATAAATGTCCGCTGCGGCCTGGCTGGCCGTAAGAATAATAAAGAAGAGTATCGGAATAAAATATAAAATTATGGATCTTAATTTGGTCTTCAATGCGGTATTCCTCCGTGCTTCACGATTATCGATGTTTTATAAAATTTCTCATGCAGAAACTCATCTACATACATATTCGCATAAAACAAGAGTATAAAAAAAGAAATACAATAAACCAGATAATACACGAAAATTTTTCTATCGTATTTGAACATCAAAAATATGATTATCGCACAAAAAGCCGCTTGAAGATATGGTGTGATAAACGATCCGATCTCGCTTCGATAATTATCGATTAAATGATTCAGCAAAATGTTTTTAATTTTTTCGTCCGGTTCTTTTCTTGCAATAGGGATGACGTTGGGTATGTAAGATGCGCCGTATAAGGAAAGAGCTTTGATTTCATCGATTCTTTCGATCAAAGGCAGCTTAATTACATAATCGTTGAAAGAATATGCTATGAATGCGACTAAAAAGCCGAACGCGCCTATTGTAATCAGGTTTAACGTTAATCCTTTTACCCAGTAAGTCGGTATAAAAAGCGTTTTAAAGTTAAAGTGTTCGAATAGTAAATGCAGCATGAAAAACGTCAGATAAGAAATAATAAGCAGAATAGCCGAGCTGAAAGTACCGTTGGTATTACAAATGACGTAAGCTATAAAGGCCATGCAGGGAATAATCAAGAGTACTGAAACCAGGTTCAACTTATATTTATCAGCTACGTCATCCAGATTGAAGGGATAAAATTTTTTTACGTTCATCAAAAAAATGAGCGTGCCCGTAAAAGCGATAAAGCGTCCGTAATTGCTGAAGAATGTTAAGGTGAAAACGTATTGGCTACAAATAAGAAAACAATTGACAGAAGTTGCTATTATAAATATATCAAAATATCCTGATATTGAAGATTTAATTTTAAGTTTTTCAGAAACGGCGCCGGGCGGCGAAACGAGCAATAGAAAATACCAGAATACATTGTTAATTAAAGACCGGGCAAGGGGCAGCGATATAAAAAGAATAACAAAAATCCAATTGAACGGGTCGCCATGGCCCGTATAATTGGAAGCCGCATATACGAACCATTGCCCGGCTGTAACTATCGCGAACCACCGCCAGTTTCGCCCGATAAAATATTTCCCGCCGAAATAACCGAATGCCGCCGCTATCATCGTCATAATCAGTATAAATTTCAGCGTTAAACCGTTTATCGGATACGTATCTACGAAATTTCGAATTTCGTTCGATTTTTTACCGGCGTTCTTCAAATCTAAATGTAACATGGAATCATTCGTTATATCTAAACCAGTGGAATCGACAGTTATTCGAGAATAAATTTTGTATTTTTCAGAATTATGGACACAAAAATCGTCATAAAAGTAGGAGTAACCGGGCCAGTGTCCGTTTTTGAGTTCCTGCTCGAGTTCATGAACGGTGATGTATTTCAAATCGACGTGACCATCGAGTTTTTCATCTATGACAAGCTCCGCGATATTCAAAACCGTAATCATAAGTGGATAGTCGCCATTTTTGCATTCGTGCAACATTTTAAACGGATAGAAAAGTTTGTCAGGGCTGGAAGGATACGAAACCAATGCATGCATATTAGTTTTGTAATCAAGGCCGCGATAATTGAATTTGACCGCTTTGCATGGATTATACGCAGCTTTTCGGTCGAATTCCTCTTGATCGGCGATATATATAAACACGAACCGGCATTCGTTGGCGTAATAATAATCGACGACCGGCTTATACTTTTCGTCAATGCCCCCGAACTCAAGCGCATGAGTTTTTATCTCAGGCCAGCCGCCGTTTATTTTTTCATACTTGAAAATTTTATCGAAGTAATTTTGAGGTAATTTTGAGGCTCTTTTTTCATAAATCTGGCGATAAAAAGGAAGCTCAAAACCTTCGGTAAGCAAACGATAGGCAAAAAAAATGTCGTTAGAGTATTTGATACTATAAAACCAGGTCGCGGCGATTTTTTTGATTTCATGCAGCGAGTCTATGAAGAACGCTGACTCGTCCGCGATGATTTTGAACTCGGCGCCGGGCGGAATCGGAATCAACCAGAAATGGCCATGCCGACATGCGTCTTTTTTGGGTGCGAACAGAGGAATTATCATGACTTCTGAGGTCGGAGAGATGTTGCGAACATAGGCAGACGGGCAGGGCATCGGATTAGATTCGAAAGGCGAGGGCGGCGCGGCAAAACAGATACGCTCAAATCCAGAAGGGATGATTATAAAAAATAAAATAATCGATGCACGAAAGATAAATCGAATTATTTCCTTTAAAAGCAAGTTGGAAGTCTTTATTTTTTTCACCGTCACTTTCCTATAGAAATGAAAAAATTATAACATAGCTTTGGTATATTGTAAAGTAATTTTGCATATAATTTTTGCATATATTTCGCATATATCGCTTTACTTTATGCAAAAAAAAGGATATAATCAGCTTTATATTTATAATTTTGCGTTAATTTTTTTGCAGGCTTTTTTATCGTCCGATATCGATTTAATATGAGCGTTTTGCGCTGAAAAAAAAGGAGTTTTATGAATAAGTTTTTTTTTATCTATAAAATTTTTTCCGGCCTGACATTGTTGATTATTTTCGCCGTCATGCTTCTTTTTGCGAATTCGGCGACGGCGGACATAGTGCCGGTTTCCATATATGCATTCCAACCAAAACTTTATATTTCAAACCATATTGTATTTATATTATCGGCGCTCTTATTTCTGACTCCGCTATGCAGGATTTTCTTTATACTCTTTGCCATGACAGGCAAAGAAAGAGTCAATGGCGCCGCCGATGACGATGACGCTAATAATAGAGTTCGTTTATCCGCCGCCGCTAAAACCGAAATATGGTTTATCATAGCTAATTTTCTTTTCTTTTCACTGCTGTTTGCCGCCATGGAATATTTGAGACTGTATTATATCACTTCCACTGACACCCGCTTTAGAGAAGGTATGCTTTTTTACGATCGAAGTATAATGTTTTTTGCAGCCGCCTTTACGATATTAATACTGTCGGTATCGTTATTATGGCAGAAAATTAATTTAAAAATACTCAGACCCGCTCTGATAACCCTGCTTGTATTTTATTTCGTCGCTTTTTTGATGTTTCTGTATTTTACCGCTGCATTGATACTTGCGAAAAAAGAAAATAATATAATTTTGAAAGCCTTTCGTGACTGCGAAAGAATTGCATATAACGTCCAGAAATTTAATAGTCTGGAACATTTTACCGTTCAGGATAAATACCTCAGTGAACTTGTTCGTTACAACTATATGCCCGAATTAAAAAATATGACAGATCCGTGGGGCAGACGTTATTGCCAGGATTACTCCAGAGGCGTCGTCTATTCATCGGGCGAAAACATGCTACACTGCGACGGACAAATAATGGGCAATAAAGTCGATCCTTATGATTACGCTAACGCCGACGACATATTCGTCGATTATATAGGGCCATTAATGATTGTCGATGCATGGCTCGATGTAAATCCTGAAGGCGGCGATTTCAAAGCGAGCACGAATCCAGTCGAAATTGCCAGATGTTATGACGTGCTCAATCTCAGCTTTAATAAATCGGTCCTGCTGCCTTCAAATATCGATCTTGGCCTCGCCGTACCGCCTGTAACCGGATATCCTGAAAAAATAGAATCTTATGATCTTCAGGCAACCACAAATCAGATTTTCAGATATTTTTTGAGCGAAGACACGAACGCGGCGGTTATAGCCGCTCCTGCCGATCTTGCGGCCGCTACCGGAAAAGGCGCTAAAATTTCTCTGGATGACGGTAAAAAGCGAATATCCATAAGATTTTCGCCCGGCTTCACATGCTCCGATCCGTCAAAGAAACTTCTTATTCCCGCAACACACTATATCAACCTTACAGGTTCCACTACCAACCCGAATAAGTTATTTGTAATTTACGATAGAAGAATCGAAGAAGGCAAACGCGCCGTGATGAATTACGACGAAAGGGCCATAGCGGCCGATAAAAATATTTTGATAAAATGAAAAATGGCCGGGTTTTTAGCAAAGAACGGCCTGAACGGGCACGCGGATTGGTTGAAAAAAAGAATAGAATTTATTTCCGGCAAATAATTTTGGCAAATAATTCTGTCAAATAATTCTTTTATAATGTTGACATATATGTTAAAATTATAAAAAATATGTTAAAAGAAAATTTCATTAAATTTAAAACTGAAATGGCGCGCCGCGGCCTTCGTATATTAGATAAAATCGGCGAAGGCGGCATGGGCGAAGTGTATGAAGCCTTAGACGAGGCTTTAGAACGCAGATGCGCGGTTAAAATAATGCGCGCCGACGCCGGCGGTGCCGCGTGGAACGAACGTTTCCGCCGCGAGGCTAAGTTCGCGGCGAAAATTATTCATCCCGGCGTCGCTCAGGTTTATCAGGCAGGCGAGCTCGAAGGCCTGCTGTATTATGTAATGGAATTCGTTGACGGCGCCACGCTGAGCTTATTTATAAAAAAAGCGCGTTTCATCGAGAGCCGTAAAGATGAAACTGCCGATTTAATAGCGGCGGGCTATTTAAAGCAGCCCGATCTTAACGCGCCTTATTTTTTGCGTGATTTAATCGCGCCGCCTTCGGGCGATCCGGCGCATCTTAAATATGTAGATGAATTAATAGCGGCCATAGCCGATATTCTTGCCGCCGTCCATGAACTCGATTCGGTCCACCGCGATATCAAGCCGTCGAATATAATGATTTCTTCCGGCGGCCGGATTAAACTCGTGGACTTCGGCCTCGTAAAACGCTCCGTGGATAGCGATCTCACTCAAGCAAACCAGTTCGTCGGCACTTTCGATTATATGGCGCCGGAGCAGTTCGGCGGTAAAAATGCAAAAACATCTCCGGCAAGCGATATTTATAGTCTCGGCGTGGTTTATTACGAGCTGGCGGCGCTTGTTAAACCTTTCGAAGGCGACGATATCGCTTCACTTATCGGCGCGATAACATCGCGGACCGCTCCTGATCCGCGCGAATTCAACGCCGCGATATCGCCGGCGCAGGCGGAGATAATATTTAAATGCCTCGATAAAAACCCGGCCCGGCGTTTCGCGAACGCGCGGGAACTGGCCGCGGCCGTTAAGGGGCTTAAACATTCTCCGCCTGAAGGGATAATGGCCGGTATTAAAAATTTCTTCACGGGCCTGTTTTTTAACGACGGCAATATGGAATTGCAGGGGCGGCAGCCGTCAGGCTATGAACCGCAGGTGCATTCGTCATTATCTTCAGCCGGGGCTTCGCGGCAGACCTTTTCGCCGCGGCCGGACGCGCCGCTAAATTCAACGGCCCCCGTAGCAGACGTTATGCCGCCTGCCGATAAAAATATGCCGGCGCAGGCTTCCGAGCGCGCTAAAATATCCGCGGCGCTTTTTGAAGAAGCTAAAGAAGAGTATTTCAAAGATTTCGTAACCGACGCCGTTCGTGATAAATTAAACCAGTCTTTTGATATTAACGCATGTAACGCCGATTCGCTTTTATTATTTTATCTATTTTTAAATCACGGCATAATCACGCGGGTCGAATTCGATATCAAGTTAAAACTCACGCGCGCCGGCGCGGATTCGCTCGATGCCCGCAGTAAACTTATATTAGACGCCATAACGGCGATCTATTCGACGGATGACGTAAAATTAGCCTCTGCGGCTGGTTTCCGCTATATCAACCTTTATCCTGACGATCTATTAATGATGGTATTTGTAAGTCTGATCGAAATTTTGCAGGGTAATTTTTCGCAGGCGCTGCACTGCTGTGAAAAAGTGATAGCCCGCCGCGCCGATTTTTTGCTTATGCACCTTATTAAAGCCGATATTTACGCCACGACCGGCTCGGCGGATAAAAGCGTCGAGATCGGAAAAGAGCTTATAGCGCGCTATCCGCAAAACGTCAACCATAAATTTCTATTGATACAAAATTTAATCGTTTACGGCCGTCTGGATGAAGCGGAACGCCTGATCGCGCAAATGACCGGCGACGGCGATGAAAGCTACCAGAGGGCTTCTTATTATATGTGCCGCAAAATGATAAAGGAAAGCGTCATAGAGACCCGAAAACTCATAGCGCTCGAGACTAACCCGCTGTTTAAATCGTATCATTATTACAGGCTGTACAGAATCTTCGAGCTCGCCGGCGAAAGAGAAAAAGCGGCCGAAAATTTATTGATGGCAAATAAACTTTCGCCAGGCCATAATTTTAAAAATTTCGAAACGATCGGCGATGAAATAAAAAAAATAACTCTAAATAAAACGGCGTTTGAAAATATTGACTATGAATCTCTGACGGCGGCTTTTCAATATTCTAAAAATATCTGCTTAAAAACGCTCGACCCGCTCACGCACGTTAAATTGTCATTATTAAGCGAGACCGCCTATTATCATTTCGAGCCTCGCGGCGGCGGTGAAATTATGAATTGCGAAAAGGTCATAATTTATTCGGACTATCACTTCAAACCTTCGCCCGTGACTAAAAATATGGTCAGCCTCGAATCGATACCCGTTTCGCCTTTTATATCATATAAAGGCGATATTTATGAAGCTGCTCTGAAAAAATTTATATCGCCGAACGGAAATTACTATGCGCTGGTCAATTTTTCACCGCCTCAGCAAAACGGCGAGTTTATGTTTTTTATGGCGCAGTTCGAGCCGGCGGAGTTTAAGCGCGATGAAAAAAAGGGGATTTTTTTGCTTAAAACCGGCGAAAAAGCTAATTCTAATGGTTCGTTTACAGGCGTAGTAATAAGCTTTGCGAATAATTTCAAAGCGGTTTCGGTGTCGTGCCCGCCTGATGAGATCTCCGAAATTAACGGAAGAATATTTTATTATTACACTAAATTTTTGTTTTGCGCTCAAAAATTCAGCGTAGAGCTCGAATTATCTGAAAAATAACGCCGCAAAATTTAAAAAGGCTGCGTCGCGGCGGCTAAGTTAAATATTTTAGCAGCGCGCTGCGGAGTATTTCGGGACTCAGTACCGGTTTTATGATGTAATCGTCGAGTCCGGCTTTTAAAAGCGCGCTTCGGTCTTCTTCGGTGGCATAAGCCGTGAAGGCGATTATCGGAGTGCGTCGCGCGCGGAATTCCGATTCGAATTTTCTTATTTCACGCGCGGCTTCGATTCCGTCCATTTCGGGCATTTGAATATCCATAAGTATTATGTCAAAACGATTATTTTTATAAAGCGCGACGGCTTCGATACCGTTTTTAGCCGAAGTGATTTGCCAATTTAAGTGTTTGGCTATGGTGCTTATCATCAGGCTGTTGGTGTCATTGTCTTCGGCTAAAAGAATGCCGACCGAATCCGGGTGCCTTCGAGAATTATCTTCAGTATTCACTGAAGGTAATTTTTCGGTGGGAATAATTTCAAACGGAAGTTTCGCGATGAATCGGCTGCCCTCTCCGATTCGGCTTTCGACGAAGATGTCGCCGTTCATTAATTCCACCAATTTTTTTACGATCGCCAGGCCTATGCCGGCTCCGCCATGGCGCTTAGTGGATGATTCGTCCAGTTGATGAAATATTTCAAATATTTCATCCAGCCTTTCAGGCGATATTCCAATACCTTCGTCTGAAACCTCTATTTCAATCTGGCAGAAGTTTTCACACTTAAACGACTGTGAAATTTTTATGCCGACTTTTCCACGGGAGGTGAATTTAACCGCGTTGGAAAGCAGGTTTATAATTATTTGCTCGACGCGCCGCCGGTCGCCGATTGGCTTATAGTCGATTTCAGGAGAAATTTCACGGCAAAGTTCTATTTTTTTATTTTCGGCCTGACGCTCGATGGTTTCAAGCGCTTCGGCTAACAATTCGCGAAGATCGAACGGTTCGTTTCTTATTGCAATTTTTTTATTTTCGAATTCTGAAATGTCGAACATATTGTTGATCAGCTCGAGCAGATTTATTGAAGACATTTTTATTATTTTATTAAACTCGGATTGCCGATCGTCAAGGCCGCTGACCGCGAGAATGTCGGAAAAGCCCATTATGCCGTTCAGCGGCGTTCTCAGTTCGTGGCTCATGTTGGCAAGAAAAAGACTCTTCGCGCGGCTCGCCTCTTCCGCTTTTTCCTTGGCGAGAAGAAATTCTTCGGTGCGCTGCATAACCTTCATTTCCAGAAGGCGGTTTTGTTCGAAAAGCTCCGCTCTGGCGGCTTCTAGCTCACGCGTGCGTTCGGCCACTCTCGCTTCGAGTTCATTTTTTATCTGCCGTAGCTCTTCTTCGGTTTTTTTCAGGTTGGTTATTTTTTCTTGAAGTTCCGGATAATAACTTTTATGGACCGAGTTTTCGCCAAACCCGATTATTTTTTCGAAAATATTTCCGGAATCGTTCCCGTTTTCACATGGCCTCTTCATAAATTACCTCGATATCTCTTACGGAAGCAGGTTTCGGATTGGTAAGAAGACAGGGATCGTTATATGCGTTTTTAGCCAGAGTTTTTATATCGGACGATGAAACTCCGGCGCCCGATAAAGTTTTTGTTATGCCGGCGGATTTTTTAAGTTCTTTGATTCGCGAAATCAGCGCGGCCTTTGCCGCGGAGGCCGGAAGGCCGGTTGTATCGACTCCCATGGCGGCGGCGATCACAGAGTATCTTTCGGGCGCGAAGTCGCAGTTAAAATTTATTACATGTTCAAAAAGCATGGCGTTGCATTCGCCGTGCGGCAGGTCTAAAAAACCGCCGGCGCTGTGGGCCATGGAATGGATGGCGCCGAGTATGGCGTTGGAAAACGCGAAACCCGCCTCGAGGCTTGCGAGCATCAGCATATTTTTATATTCATTGTTTTCAGGATGCGCTATGGCCCGGGTGAGGTTTTGGCTTATGAGTCTCACGGCTTCGAGGGCGTGTATGTCGGTGAGCGGCGAGGCCGCTTTTGAAACAAAAGCCTCGACTGCGTGGACGAGCGCGTCGATTGCCGTGCAGGCGGCAAGATAAGGACTCATTGTAGTGGTGGTTTGATAATCGACAAGCGCCGCGTCCGGCACTATGGCTTTGCTTATTATGGCTATCTTCGTGCGCTGCCGCTCATCGAGTATTATAGAAAACTGCGATATGTCGGAAGAAGTTCCGGCGGTAGTGGGGATAAATATCAGCGGCGGACTGGGAACCTTTATTTTATCGACGCCCTCAAAAGCGAGTATATCTTTGTTGTTCGTACATACGATTCCAACGCCTTTAGCGCAGTCCATCGGGCTTCCGCCGCCGACGGCCACTATGGCGTCGCATTGGTTCTCACGGTAAAACTCCGCGCCAAGCATAACTTCGCGGGAGCGCGGATTTGGTGAAACCCCCGAAAACACGCTGTAGGAAACGCCGGCTTCTTCGAGCGCGATTGCGACGTCCTTAACCCAGCCGGCGGTTATAATCCCCGCATCGGTTATTATCAGGACTTTTTTCGCGCCGAGGTTTCTGGCGTATTTGCCGGCGAGTTTCCGGGATTCAGGTCCGAAAACAACTTCAGGGGCGACGAATTTACGCAATAAATCAGTTTTCAAAAGCCACCTCGCATCCTTAAACCCATTATATAATAATCTTGTTTCATTGTCAAGTCAGTTTGATGCCAAATGTCACTTCGATGTCAAATTATATCAGAATCCGATATCGCTTATAAAAAAACTTATAAAAAATTACTTGACATATATAGACGGATATATTAAAATTTGTTAATATTCTTTATTTTAAGGGTCTGAAAGGAGATTAATGGCATTAATCCGTTGAACGACTGGCCGAAAGTGAAAGATAGTTTCGGGTATTGGCATGACGGCTTAATGCGCGTGATGAAAAAATGGCTTGAATAATTCCCTGTCATTTTTATAAGATTATGCCGGGTTTTGTTTATTTCTCATAGAACCATATTTTATAGACTTTTAACGAGGTGTGTGATGAAAAAAAATATTTTGCCGATTATGGCTGTCGTCTTTGCGCTTTTTATTTTTTGTGATTGCCGGGTGGTTTTAGCTTCCGACTCATTTGTTTATATAAAACAATGTTACGAAGGCACCGCGCCCGTTTATATAGGTGAAAAAGGCGGCAAATTACCGCTTATGGAATTAATTTCCGATGGCGATGAAAAAGTGAAACCTATAGCCGAAGTCATAGGGCGGGGAATGTCGAAAGTATCTCTTAATCTCGGCGGCTACACTAAAAATTTTATGCTGAATGAAATAAAGGCCGGCAGAAGCTCACAGGCGGCCTCGATTTTCGAAGAACCTCTGTATATACACATTGTAAAAGGCGGCAACATGCCCAAACGCGGATTTTATCTAAAAAAAGACGGCGTTCAGCTTGACAAATCGAAGGTGCATTATATAGAAATGCCGCCCGAGCCGACCGCGTTTGAATCTATTTTCGCCCATGAAAACGGCCATTTGATAGACGCCTATATCAAAGAATCGGCGTTCGAATTCAATGCGGACCGCTTCGTTCATACGGCGCCGGCCCTTTCGGATTATTGGACCGCTTTTATAGAAGGCTGGGGCGAGCATTTTGAAACTATGATGGTCGATATGTGCGATAATAAGGCGGTTAAGAATTTATATACGTTTGAAAATTTAAAGGGAAACTCATATTTTGCTCATCTTCAGGATATCGCTAATCTGTCTCATAAATCCAAACGCTATTACTGGGTTAAAAGCAATCTGTTCGCTTTTAATAGAATTCCGGTTTCATACGAAGTCGAGATGTGCGCCGGCGGCGATAAAATTAAAAGCTATCTATATAACCATTTTAACAGTAATTTTGATGTTTCCGAATTGAAAAATATTCAGCAGATGCTTTCTACTGAGGGATTTGTGGCGACTTTATTCTACAGGATGATCAACGACGAAAAAATACAGTCTAATTATATCTCTGACGCTTCTTTTTACGATAAATTCCAGTCCGTTAAAACCGGAAAAAAGCCGCAGGAAATATTTACGCCTCTTGAAAATGCATATTTAAAGATTATCGCGGCAAAATACGCTTTATTTAAAAAATATGAAAAAGAAGACAAAATGTCGGAAAAACACATTTTTATAGATTTTATCAAAGAATACGCCGGGATGTTCGAAATGGACGCCCGCGAGGCGGTCGCCGGATATTGCATGAATACATATTTTGCCGGCGTGTGGGAAGACGCAGCTCGATTTTATAAAAATAATTATTGCGCATCGCATCTTACGCTCGTTGAACCAGGCGCCCTGCGGGCGAGTTTTCAAAAAACTTTCGAGCGCATTAGCTCTACCATAGATGAAATCGGAACCGTAAACGTGGAATTGCTTTATAAATACGCGTCGGTGCCGCTGTGGATAGTTAACGACACTTTTAATATGGGAGATGAAACCGATAAATTTTTTATTTCGATAAATGTCAATTCGGCCGAAGAATTCGAACTGGCTTCAATTTCATTCCTGTCGAAAAAACAGGCCGCCGATATCGTTAAATACAGGGAAACTAACGGCTTGTTTAAAGATATAAACGAAATGCAAAAAGTATCTTCGTTAACTAAGGAACAATTTAATGAGTTTAACAGGATGAGAAATCTGTTTTTGGATAAAATCACCCGGCGTGATTAGCCGCTGTGGCTTTGGATGGCGGTTGAAAGCGGGGCGGGCGGCGCGGTGAATGTAGAATATTTTATCTGTTAATTCCATTATTTTTGAACATAGTATGGATTGGGGAGTATAAGGGAGTGGAAAAAATGGAATTGCGAATTTGGGTTTACAGGGCCGCCGGTATGGCAAAAATTTTCTTTATATTTGCCGCCGCCGGTTTTATTGCCGGATATGCCGCAATGGCATATTTCGGGGCGCCGCCGCAAAAAGTTTTTGCCACGTCCATGTTTAGTTATAATATAACGGTTCCTGTAGATGAAAAAATCGAAAAAATCGTTGAAAGCAAAGCAATTATGATATTTATGCATAACGGCGTTCTTGCTTTTCTTTTTATGATTCCTGTTTTTTTAGCGGGCTCGCGTCGCTTTAAAAATTTGTTTTATTTACACACGATCGTTAGAGCCGAAGATACGGCGGGGGGAAAATTCGATCGTTTATGTGTAAAAGCCATGGGACTTACCGCTGACACCGACAAAAAACTCATAACTCTTTCGTTTTTTTTGAATACGATAAATTGGCTTTCGACGGGGATACTCGCTTTCATGCTTGGCGCAGTCTGCGTGTCCGCGGCAAAATTGCTGACGCCTTTTGTCGCTTTTGTAAGTATCGCGACTCACGGTATTATAGAAATTCCGGCTTTTTGGTTCGCGGCGGCATTTCCGCCAACGCTTTTTACCGTACTAAAAAACTTGATTGAAAAAGATCCGGCCGCTGATGCTTTTGTTACAGCCCGAAATTCAGTATTTACGAAATCGTGTTTTGCCGCCGTTGCCGCTGTTTTTGTGGCGCTTTCCGTCGCGGCGTATGTCGAGGCCGAAATAACTCCGGGTGTGATTAAACATTTTAAAGCACAGTCGCAAAATGCAGCTCATTGATCGTTAGTTGATAAATTAATATTTTATGATAATGTATAACCCTGAATGTTTTTTTATTTGCGTACAGCAAGTAAGCGCCGTTATTTAAGTTTTGTAGCCGGCGGCTTTATGAATATGACGACATCTTCGTTCTCGTTGCCGTCGTTGTCGATACCGTCCGGGCCGATGCTGTAGTAACAAAATAAGCCGCCAGGCATTCGTTTAGAACGCATTAAACCGGCATCTGCCGGATCTATGGCCGCTTTTCCGGCGGCCGCCAGAAACTCTCCGTTCTGTTCCAGCGCGGGCCAGCTTCCGTTTTCATAGTAATAAACACGCGCAAGCCCGCAGAGCGTCGTGAGCCTGTTATGCGCGTCCGATTTGACGCTGTTTGTTATTAACTTAGTGAAATCGGGAAATCCGGTTTGATAAAAAAGCGGATGGATTTTTAAAAAACGTTTTAGACCGGGCTCGCCGAACTCCGTGTAACGGCGGAAATATTCTTTGGCAGTTTTAGTTAATTTAGCCCCCTGCTCGTCGGGAACTTCGTCTATGGCTTTAATTAATCCGTTAAAAAATGCCTCGGGCTTTTCATACCATAGATCGAGAATTTTCATGGTTGTAGAAAATTTTGAGCGTATCACAGAAAACCGGGCGTGTATTAAGGCGGCTTCTAATTTGAGCGCATCACGGACATTATAAAACAGCGGAAGCGATTCCACTCGCGATTTTAGCGCGGCCTTTACCAATACCATGTTTTGATGTTCCCGCAGCGCTTCGTTACATTCGAGATAGACTCGCGCCGGGCCTTTTGCGGCAAGGCGCGCCGTTTCATATTGAAATATGACTCCTAATAAACCGGGTTGGTTAAAGTTGGCCACTGCGACCGCCCGCGAGAGTCTCATCAAAGCCGCGTCGATGCATAGCGCCATGGGGTAATCTTTTTTTTCGATGGCGATTAATGCCAGAAAGGCCGACATTTTTACTCTGAGGATAAACGTGGATATATTAAAAATTTTCAAGTTGCCGGTGAAAAAAAGTTCGGGTATTTTAATCGCTGGTTTTTCTTCCGCCATAGGCGGTTTTGTCGATAGCAGGTCCAGATTTTGAAGCAGCCCCGAATAGTTTTTCCAGAGCCTGGTTTTTGTGTGTTCGTCGAAATCGAATTTTTTATCGAGACATTTATCGATATTGCCGATAATTTTATTTAACTCGTCGGCTTTGCCTGTAAAATCTTTGCGCGGCTTTACGAAATCGGATGCTTCTTTACGCAAAGGATTTTCGGGTATGACGGTAGCCGGTATTTTAATATAATAATTGTCGATGTTGCCAAATTTGCTGTCGAAACTTATGGCGTAAATATCCATTAAAAATATCCCGGTGAAAAATAATGTGAAAAATAATACGAGTAGAAGAAAATATTTTAAAATTTTTATTTTGATATTTTTATTATTAGTTATTTTCTGATGGTCTGATAATGGTTCTGTATTCATTATGCGCCTCCATGGAAGTTAAAGCAAAGGTTTGTTCCGTCGTTTGTGAAAATTGATTATATAACGCTGAGATCGAGCGGCTAAAATACGTATGCGACGTATGAAATGTAAAACTACTCAAACATTATAACACGGGCGTCGTTTTTTATAAGTAAAATTTATAAAAAAACATAATTTTTTTTATTTCTTAAAAATTATTTCTTAAAAAATATGCCTTATTGCATAAATTGGTAAAATATAGTAAAATTAAATAAAAATTCAGAACCGGTTATTAATCGAAGTGTCGTATGAGTTTTATTATATGAATTCTAAGTTATCAACCGTGGACGAGGAGTATGAAATCGGAGATGGAATACGCTCTGGAGCTTAATGATGTCACAAAAAAATTTAACGGCAGGTCTGCGCTTGAAAATGTTTCTTTCAGCGTTCCCTCCGATTCGATTTATGGTATAATAGGAAGGAACGGTTCGGGAAAAACAACGCTGATCAGGCTCATTCTTGGCTTTTTGCGCCCCTGCCGCGGTTCGATTCAGATCATGGGCCGGCAGTATGGAGCCTCCTGTACAAAAATAGGTTATTTACCCGAGTTTCCCGATTATCATCTTCTTTTTACCGGCCGCGAATATCTTACTTATCTTGCCGGATTATGCGGTATGGCCGGTTCGTCCGCGGCGGCTAAAGTTTCAGAGCTGCTCGAAGCGACCGGCATGACCGGCGCGGCAGAAAGGCGGATGGCGCATTATTCCAAGGGGATGCTTCAAAAAATAGGAATAGCCCAGGCACTGATTTCATCATCTGAGCTGGTGATTTTAGACGAGCCTTTTTCCGGTCTCGATCCGTTCGCGCAAAAAGAACTTTGTGATATTATAGCCGGGCTAAGGGCCTTTAATAAGACCGTATTAATATGTTCGCATATACTCGCGCATCTGGAAAAAATATGCGGCAGCGTGGCGCTCATTCACGGCGGCCACATAATTCGCCAGGGACAAACGAGTTCGCTTTTGCGAAAGCGTAATAACTACATATTCGATATTGAAATTGCCGATACCAAAACGCTCGATAGTATCTGTCGAGAATATGGACTCGGCGCCGCCCAGGGCGGTGTTTTCGTTATGAGTGAAAAAACCCCCGGCGATAAAGAAAAGGTTTTAAAAAGATTGATCGAATCAAATGCGCGTATTAACGCGTTTTATGAAGTTAGAGAATCGCTCGATGATTACTTTAATGCGGCAGTCGCCGGGGAGGCACATTAATATGAAAACCGCCGTTTTAATAAGATTTACGCTTCTGGAGTACTACCGCGCTACGGGTTTTACGTGCGAAGCTTTTATGGCATGTTTATTTGTTTTTCTTTTCAGCGATCAGTATTGGCTTTTGAAGGCTTCTGATATTTATCTCGGACTCGGTATTTATGCTTTGTGCTCGATGTTCCTTACAACCGTGAGGATAATCGGGCGTGAAACCAATCCGCGCATTTACATATTATTGACAAAAGATATATCCAGAAGAAGTTATTTGGTTGCCAAGCTCGCGGCTGTTTTTATAATTTATTTCATATCCATCGCCCTGCTGCTGCTGCTTGCCTACCGATTTTGCGATATAAGTTCCGATTTTCATTTTTGGGAAGCGTTCGCGCGGCTTGCGCCGATATATCTTGCGGCGCTTTTATGCGCGGTAATAACCGTGTTTTTTTCGAAGTTGGTTTATGATAATATAATAGCGGCAGTCGTTTTGCTTATATTTTCTTTCGCGCAGCCGCCGTGTTTTATCAATTATTTGCTGCCGCCTTTACAGCAGCTTATCAAGATGAGTTATACCGGATTCAGTCCGTATAAAACGCTTTATTTATTATGGAGCGTCGTTTTTATATCGTTGTTTTTTATCGCGTCGGTGAAAGTGTTTGACGGTCGTGAACTTAATTTCGATAAAAATTGAGGATTATTGGCTGACGGCTGATGGCTGAGAGTTTTTGATGCTTTATGAATTACTAAAATATTGGTGTATATTTTATACCTTGAAACAGGAGGAAATTATGAGTGAAAAGAAAAGCGGCTGCGTCCAAAAAGGTTTATTGGTGAAATCTATTTTAATCGTTGTGTTTATGGTGGTTATGACGGCCGGTTTTACGCCGGTTTTTGCGCCTCTGGCGCCAAACGGAGTTTTAAGCGCTATATCTACGCCCGGCGCCGTTCTGGCAGCGCAAATTCGCGAAAGCTGGATAGCCTTTGAAAGAAAAGGAACGACATTCGGTTATGAACATCTTAAAATTAGCGCGCCGGACGATAAAACGATCAAATATGCGGTGGAACAATCTTTTAAAGTTGATCTCGTCGGAATGTCGCCGCAGGATATTAAAGAAAACACGGTTCTGATTACCGATAAAAATTTAAATCCGGTTTCTTTTTCTTCCACCGCTTCTTATAAAGTGAAGTCAGAAAAAATTACAGGCGCCGTCGAAGACGGAAAGTTGAATGTAACTTATGACGATCAGTGCGGTACCGTCAGTAAAAAAACTTTTGACGCCGCCAGCCTTTATTTTAGCGTATGCCTCCCTGAACTTATAGTTCGCCGGGCCGCGGAGAAGACTTTTTCCGTCAATATATTCGATATGCGTTATATTCGCCGCGCCGATGTCAGAATGATTAAAAACGATGGAACCATAGAGGCTGAAGTGACTATCGAGGGCAATATGCCGGAAATAGTTGCAATCGATTCCGAAGGCCTTGCTTTAAGTTCGTCGCGCTCCGTCGAAACGCTTATTAAGGTGGATAGTAAATCTTACCGGACCGATGAAAAAATAAAGGATAAACTCGCCGTGGTGCCCAATGACGACACGGATTTGACCATCGAAATAGACAGGCCGCTCGGAAATATGAAAAAAATTAAAACGGCTAAAATCGCCGTTCGGTGGATGAATATAGCTTTGCAGGATTTTGTTTTGAGCGATAACCGCCAGAAGGTCGTTTCTGATAAATTTGAAAACGGCGTATATGAAGTCGCCCTCGAATTAAGCCGCGTCGATATGGGCGCTTTACCGTCGGGCGCCGTTAAACCGGCCGCCGGTATGGATAAGTATATCGGTGAATCTGAATTTATTACGCCGGCGGATACGGCCGTGGTTGAACTGGCCGCTAAACTTGCCGCCGGCGAATCCGACGCCGTGAAAATAGTCGGTAATATTCTTAAATGGATCAATGTGAATATAAAAACCGATTTTATAGCCGAAACTCTTTCGGCGCCGCAAGTTCTCAAGTTAAAGCGCGGCAAGTGCAGCGAAAATGCCATACTCTTCGCGGCGCTGGCCAGAGCGCTTAAAATACCCGCGAAACTCTCGCTCGGAGTTACCAACGCGGGAGGCCGCTGGATGGGACATATGTGGAATGAAGTTTATATCGGCGAAAAATGGATCGCCGTCGATGCGGGCGCCGGTGAATTCATATCAGGCGCGTCGCATATCAAATTTATAGATTCCGACACCGTCAACGGCACGCAGAACGTGCGCATCAAACTCGTAGATAATCTCGGAATTTCGGTGATCGATCTTGAAAGCGAAAAGGCGCCTGCCGGAGTGCAAACGGGCCTTGCCGCAAATATTTATACCAACGCCGAATACGGCTGCCGCATAAGCCTGCCTGAATCGGGCTGGAAATTAACCGAGGAGAAAAAAGGCGATATAGCCACGCTGAGCGCAAAACCGGACGGAACGGACGGCGTGGATTTTGCCCTTGTAATTTTTTCGGCGCCCGGTAATATGTCGGCAAAAACTATTATAGACGGCAGGCTTTCAGCCCTTTCCTCTATGCTAAAAGATTTCAAAAAAATATCGGAGGGCTCAGTTAAAATATCCGGCCTCGAAGGAGTGCGCGTCCGTTTCGCCCATAAGGCCGGTAAAAAAAATGTGATAACTCTGGTTAATGAAAACACCGTGCTGGCTTATGAAGGCGCTGGTTTTCTCCTGGCGTGCCTGGCGCCGGAAGGTGAATTCGAAAAGTATGAAAAAGAATTCGAAAAAATTATCGCGAGTTTTGAATTGTTATAAAAATGTTAAAAGACGAAATATAAGAATAAAAACACGTTGTACACACATAACAGATAATTCATAAGATATAAAGCCGTGAAGATGATGGGTAAAACAGTAAAAAAATATTTTTTAATATTGGTTGGAGCGCTGTCGGCGGCCCTCGGCGTCGTAGGAATTTTCGTTCCGCTGCTGCCGACGACGCCGTTTCTGCTGCTTGCCGCGGCGTGTTTTCTTAAAAGTTCGGACCGGCTTTATTTAACGCTGGTCAATAACAGAATCCTCGGCGATTATATCCGTAATTACAGCGAGCGCCGCGCCGTGCCATATAAAACCAGGATCGCTTCGATAACCCTGCTCTGGCTGAGTATCGGTTATTGCGTGCTATATGTGGTTTCACTGATGTATCTTAAAGCCGTATTGCTGATTATCGCGATATTGGTTACGGCACATCTTTTAAGTTTGAAAACTTTATGATTTTATATGTTATTAATTTATATTTATGTGTAATTGGAGAGTGAAATGCAGGCAAATATCATAAGTGAAAAAAAAATACCGCTCGATGCGGCTCAATGGCCGGATATACTTTTACAGATGCGCAGGACTTTTTTCAATAATAAATTCGATGATTATTTCGCGTTTCTTTCAGGTTGCTATATGGGCGAAAAAGAAATAATCGAAAGAAAAGGATTCTATCTACAACTCGCCGCCATGCTTTCCAGGCAGCTAAGAATGACGCCGCAGCTTTTTAAAGCCTACCCCTACATCGATTATATCGCCGAAGATATCCTCGATTGCGGCGAAACCGAATTGATGAAAGCCGGCGCGGATTTAAGCGCCGTCTGTAAAGCCGCTAAAGAAGAATTGGAATCGAACGAGCCCGAATCCAAATCATCGGTGCAGGCTAAGCCGCCGGCGCCGGAAGATATCGAAGGTTTTATAACGGCGCTTTCGGGCGATATAAAACATTTGTTTGTAAACGAACTGGACGCGAAGTGGATATTATCAGGGCCGCTCGATAAAACTCTGGCGATGATATGCGAATTAATGTATTTAGAACGCGCCGAGGCTGAATCCATAACCGCTTTATGGTTTAATAATAACGCGGATTACTCAAAACTTGTAGACTGGTTTATAGACGATTTCTGCTTTCTGCTGCGCGAAATTGCAGAGGAAAAATGGCTTACGGCTTATTGCAGGCTGGCTATCATTTACGGCTGCGGCTCGCCTAATTATTATTCCTATCAGGCCGAGGCGTATTTTAAACTGCGCGAATATTCTAAAGTTATAGATGCCGTCGAAGAACTCGAAAAAAAATATCAAATAAAGCCTTATCTGGAGCATTTAAAATGCTTTTCACTGTGGCAGATGGATAACGTCTCTGAATGTATGAATATATTGCGCCGCCGCCTCGAAAACGATCCACACGACATACTGGCCGCGCTTCTGGCCGGCGATATTTTTTTAAGCCGAAGCGCTTTTGAAAATGCCCTTAAATCTTTTGTTTATGCCTATCATATAGAACCCGCCTCTATCGATGTTTTATATTCTCTGGCACGCGCTTTTCACGCGTGTTACTTTACCGGACCGCTCGATTTATGCCTTAATAAAGCCGAATCCATAAAGGCAGGCACGGCTCGGCTTTTTAAATTCGGCGCGGAGCTTTATGTTAAATGCTCAAAACCCGGCGCTAGAGTCCGTATCGACGGGCGCGACGCCGGCGACTGCCCTATATGCTTTAAAGGAATAGAAAGCGCAAAACATATCATCGAATGGATAAGCGCCGGCGGCGGCCATAAACGCATCGAGGCCAATCTTAAAGACGGCTATATATACAAATACGATTATCTTGCGGCTGAAAATAAAATCAAAATCGAAGAAAGCCGCGATGGAAGAATAACACTCTGCCGCAACAACGAAACGATAGAACTCGACGTGCTTCTAAAAGATTATGTTGTTGAATCTTTAGACTCGCTTCCAAAGACGACTATTGACGATTTTATCGGCCAGGCGGCCCTTGAAGATTTTTAATAAGATAGCTATGTGTCGGCGGTAAAATTGCCGTAAATCGCTTAAGACCGAAGACCGTTTAAGACCGCTTAGGACCGCTTAGGACCGCTTAGGACCGCTTAGGACCGCGACGGGGGAAAAGAA
>DIVV01000085.1 GCA_002423385.1 bacterium UBP16_UBA6123 | reverse complement strand
TTCCCCCGTCGCGGTCTTATAAATGCCGCTGATAATATTTAATATCTGATATATTCAAAACCGATAATATTCCTTTAGCGCGGTCGAGGTCGCGTTTTTTTATTTTAACTACGATAGCGCAATCGGAAGTGAGCCAATCCGGCGCCGGATCGAGAGTGACAAAATCGAGGCGGGTTTCGAGAAGCGAGTGTATTTTCATATTGTGAGCCACGGTGCCCGCGAAGATATAGCAAAATTGCAGCGAATCTTTATCGGGTGGTTCGGTTCCGGCTTGTGTATCGGTATTTTCGTTATTATTTATTATTTTTTTCATAATTATACGGTTCAATATGGCAATATTTTATCAAGGTCTTATTACAAATGTATTTTTATCGCAAAGCTGCGCGCATAGTAATTTCATGTTGCCAGCCGTGCCGGATTTCAATTTTTCTTTCAAATCGAAATAATCAAGGCAGGTGCCGCACGAATAAATTTTAGCGTTTTTGTTTTCGAATTCGCCGAGCGCGTCGAGAACGTGAGAGCCTTCACAGGCAAGTTTAACGGCGGCGTTGACTAAAAAAATTGCTTCAACTTTTAAATTTTGGTCTTCGGCGATAGTTAACAAAAAATTTCTGATCAGAACTTTACCGAGTTCTTCTGAGCCGAATCCCATAGTATTTGAGTTTAAGTATATAATTTTTTTCATATTTTCAAAGCACCTCTAAAAAATTATTAGTTATTTATTAGTAATTATAAAATAAAAAAACAGGTTTTTCAACCTGTTTTTAAAATATATTTTTTTATAGTTAAAAATCTTATTTGTCAGTTAAGTTAAAGTGTTATTTTATGCTGCGCCTGACAAGATCTGTAATATTTAGAAATTATTTATTTTATCTACGAAGTCTGGGCAATCTACGAAAGGGTTTCTATTGCCCTGGTAGCCGAACACTTTTTCGTTGCGTTCTTTTTCGTCCTGTACCACTGGATATTTAGCGTGCCATTCGCGCAGAATTTTTTCTTCGGCGTCTTTTATCTGTATGTTGTATCTTACCGAGAAGTAAAAGTAAGCGCGTGCGACTTTGCCGCGGTGATCTTCGCGGGGCATGAATGAATTTCCGTCGAAAGACGAACCGCCCTGGGCCCATTTAGGATTTGAAACGTTGCCGAACGGATAGCTCGAACGTGTTGAGTTTGCGAAAGTATCGGTAGGATAAAGGTGGTTAATATCGCTTTTAGCGGGTTCGCTGCCTGCGCCGAGCGATTTAGGCCATGTGTGTTCGGTATTCATTGCCTGAGGCGGATTGGCGCTCGGCGTGCTGTTGCATGAAACCTGGCGTGCCGTATAAACGCATCTGACTTTGCCGCCTTCGTTATCGACGTCGGAGAACATAGCCCGGCGTATGCCGTCATAACCAAGAGCCTTATGACCGCTGATGAGGTCATGGAGTTTTTCTTTGAGCGCTTCATTTGAAAGTGAGCTGCATGAATCGAAAGCGCCTGTAGTGGCGGCAAGTTTGTCTATATCTTTTTTGAGAACTTCGAGTTTTGGTTTTTCGGCAGCGCGTGTTATATTAAAAACGGGATTAAGTTCACTTAACTGCGCGCTGATATCAAAATGTTTGGAAGAAGCTTTACGAACCGGTTTACGTTCGTCGCCTGAAACGATCTCGGATATTTCGTTGACGCGTCTTTTAATAAAAAAAGAAGTTGCGGGCGTGAGTTCACCGTTTGTGGTTGCGGAGTCGATATTTGTGATGATATTGGATATGATTTCGTTCCTTAAAATATTGCCATAGTTAGGATCCGGCGGTGGAAACGGCCCTTCATCATTTTCTTCGATTTCAATGGAAGAAGCCAATGCCAGATTAAATGATAGTAATAAAACTGCAAGAACCAATAATAAAGACCTTAAGAGTTGATTTTTTTTCATACGACATACCTTCCTTCTAATGTGCTTTACTTTCAATTGTTTATTTATGTTTCAAAAGTAAGTATGCGCTAATTTTACTAAAAATTATCGATTCTGTCAAGTTTTAAAAAAAAAAATCAAATTTTCTGTTTTATGTTTGCTGGTTTTGGCTCTTCAGGCTTTATTTTAGCGGCATTCGCTTTGAATATGGAACTGTAAAAAAGCATGGTCTGGTGGCCGTTGGGATAGCGGTAGGCCGAATAGCCGTGTATGCAGTGGCTGAAAACGTTAACTTCCGCGGTAAGACCAATTTCTTCGATCATAGCCGCAAGTTTTGCCAGTTCGCCGGAGGCAACTTTAATTTTATTTCCGTCCGCATCTTTTTTTGTATTAAAATAGTACGAGTTGCATACGTCGTTTTTATTGGTGTTAAGGTTGAATTTCAGTCCTGCGTCTTTTATTTTTTCTTTATTTTCTTCGAAATATTTAAGGGCATAGGGAAAGGTACCCAGATCGGTCTGCATACCTCCGGCGGCCGCGAAGCATTCAGGATTACGAAAAGCTATCATTAAAGCTACCGCACCGCCGCCGCATGCTCCGTCTATAGCCCTGAATTCCCTTGATGGTATCGTTCGGTAATTTTCGTCGAGAAAACTGAACAACTCTTCGGTTATGAATTTATCATAGTTTAGATCACGTCCCGAAGAAGGATGCCACAAATCAACGGCGATAAGATCTTCAAAGGGATCCTGCGCTAATTTTTCATTAAACCATTTTAATTCCTTGTTGTTGATGGCATATTCGAAGTCTTTTTTAGTGAGTTTTTGTTTTGACAGATTATCCATCACGCGAGGGAGTTTACACCATACCGAAAAATAAAGAGGTTCTGATCCGGAGCCGCGCCTCGCCCCTGAAGCGCCGCAAAGCATTAGAACTACTCCGTATTTTTTATCCGAGACTTCATAATCCGAAGGTAAAATTACTTTAAAGGGAATCGAATAATTTTTATGTTTCGACTTAATTCTTTTATATTCAACTTTTCTCTTACATTTTATGGGACTTTTTCTCGCTTCGATGCTGTCCCAGGCTTCTTCGTAAGCCTCCGAGCGAGGCTGAAGGCAGGGCGAGCAAATAAGGCCCGCTGCTATAAAAAAAGCGGCCGCCGTTCGCGCACAGCTATTAATGCAGGCTTTTGTGAATATTTTAGAAAACATGATATCACCTCATACGTGCTGAAAATATGCAGTTAACTAAATATAGCTTTTTTATGACGAATAAGGAAGGTGCGGGTATAATTTAACTATTAATTTTTACCCGTACGATATTAGAAAGAACCTTAAAAAGTCTTCATTAAAAGTCTTGACCGATTAATAATTTTAGATTATAATGTAGTCTGACGCGAATTAATACCGATGCGGCTCCATCAAAAGATAAAAAAATGAAATACGCGAAGCGGAGGGCGAATAAATGGCTTATAAATGCTCGTCATGCGGGATGAATATATCGGAGCACTCTTATATATGTTCCGGCTGCGGAAAAGTTTGCAAGGAAAAAGTCGTAAAACTGTCGGGTAAAAATACCATCGACGTTAATAAAGCCGTGCCGGCCGATAACCGCGGCCACAGGCGTCCAGACAAAGAAAACGTTTCCGTGAAGCCGGCTGGCGGTTCTCCTAAAGAAGCTGAAAAGCAAAATATAGTCTATTCAAAGAATGCCTTAGACGGCGTCAAATCTCAAAGCACGATCGATATCAATAAAAAAAGCGATTTCGATTTCAGTAAAAACGATTATTTAGGTCCTTCGATAGATATCGGCGGCAAAAATTCGATGTTTAATATAGACGAGCTTAAACTCGATGAATATCAGCAAAAAACCGCGTCGCACAATCAAAAAGACCAGCGTCCCGCCAGGGTTGATTCTTCCGGCGGTAATTACGATGCCGGCACCGGCTATGATTTAAATTTAGTGAACGTGGCTTATAAAAGCGGAAAAACCGGCGGCGGCGGTTCTGCTCGCAGCGGAGGCCGGAGGCCGCTTTCATCCGACGGATTTTTAATTAATAAAATAATTGCGGCCAATAAGGCTTTTATCAATTCCAGTTCGATTGCCTATTTCGATAATTTAAAAACTCCGAATTATAAGCTCGCGGTGCTCTGCTGCGCCTGTCCTTCGATGACGGCGACGCTCGAAAGCGCCATGGGACTCGGGCCTGGAGACGCCTACATGATAAAAGTCCTGGGATCTTCAACCATAGAGAATCTCACATCGGAGGTAATGCGCTCTTTAGTCGTGGGCGTTCATATGTTCGGCGTCGAAGAAATTGTAGTTTTAAGCCATGACGACTGTGTTTTGAAACAATTGTCCTCGGCTAATCTTATCGACGCGATGCGCAAGAACGATATCAGGCGGACTGATATTGAAATTAACGATATAAAGGCCTTTGGCGGCGGTTTTTCAAATTGCAAGCAGAATATACGCAAAACAATAGCTTTTATACACGGTTCAAAATTAATACCTGAAACCGTAGCGGTTCACGGTATGATAATAGCTCCTAAAAGCCTTAAATTAGAGGTGGTAGTCGATGGTTACAGCGAACGTATCGTCGTTTAGTCCGTTTTTATGGATGCGGCGGCTGGCGTTTTTGGCGGCGACGGTTGCGGCGGTCTTAATTCCGCTGGATTTCGGTTTTATTTCGCCGCGCGTCGGCGTCGCGATATTATGCTTTGGGACGGTCTCCGCGGATGCCGCCCAGCTTAAACGTTATACGGTTTCAGACGGAATGGTTTCCGATACTATTACGGCCTTAGCTTCAGATAAAAAAGGCGTTTTATGGGCGGCTACCATCGACGGAGCGGCGCGCTTCGACGGCGATAAGTGGGAAAAATTCACCGTTGAAAACGGTTGTCTTAAAGACAACGCAGTGTGGGCGGTAGGCGTCGATGAAGGCGATAATTATTCTAAAGTATGGTTCGGCACCGGCTTCGGGCTTGCGGTATTTGAAAAAGGCCACTGGACACATTATCTTGGCGCTCACGAAAATCCGAAGACTAAAAAAAAGGTGGAAGGCAACTGCCCTATTTCTTCTAACGTTATAAACAGGCTGTTTGTGGTCAAAGATGTTAAAAACAATAAAAACAATATATTTGTAGTCGCCGGCGGAAAACTTTATAAGTATAACGGCGAAAAATGGAGCACTTTTGATTTTCCGCGCGATATATTAAAAACGGCCAGCATAACCGCCATGCACGCTAAAAGCGGCGATTGCGTGTGGCTCGGAACTTCAGGCGCCGGCATAGTGGAATTCGATATGGCCGCGATGAAAATAACGACCTACACCAAAAAGGAAGGCCTGCCATCCGACTATATAACCGCGATTTACGCGGGCGACGACGGGCGCGTATGGATCGGTACGGAAATCGGCCTCTGCATTATGGAAAATGGCGGTTGCGTCGTTTATAATTACCGCAATTCAAAACTTGTTTCAGATTACATAACCGGCATAGAAAAAGTTTTTTATAACAACATAGTCATAGCGACTGATAAAGGCATCAACCTGCATGACGGCAAGGTATTTCTTCCGCTGCCTGCGCTTCTGGGCGCCGCGAACGGGCGGCTTATATGGTCGCTTAATTATTCGGCGATAGCCGACGTTAATTATTCTCAACTATGGCTTGGTACGCGCGGTTTCGGCCTTTACTCCTATAAAGTGGCTAAAGATATCAAAGAAAATCAGCAGGAAGATTTAACCAAGCTGGCTATCGAAAATTTTAATAAGCAGTTTTACGAACAGTCCATTAAAAACTGGGATGAAGTGCTTGCTTTAGAGCCTGATAATAAGGATGCTCTTATGTATAAAGCCCGCTGCTACATTAAAATGCAGAAACCATCCCAGGCGCAGGAGGCATTAAAATCCATAATATCCAAAAATCCCGATTTAAAAGAAGCGATATTGCTTCTTGGCGAGTCTTACGAGTCGGTCCACGATTATAAGCAGGCGGTCAAGGCATACGATAACCTCGTTATTCAATATCCAAAAGAAACCGACGGTTTCGTACTGTGCGCCCGTGTGCTTCTTAAAATGAATAATTTCGACGACGCCATATCCTATTATACCAAGGCGCTTACGATCAATACCGAGCTTCCTTCAATTTATAAAGGCCTTGCCAGATGTTTTATGGCTAAAAATAATATGGCTAAAGCGCTCGATATATCGCTTCAGCTTCAGTACCGTAAGCCGGACGATGTCGAAAATAACATTCAGATCGCTAAAATTTATTCGAATCTTCACAAATATTCCGAGGCTGAAGAAGAACTCAATAAGGTGCTCGCCGCCGAAGATGGAAACGCTTCAGCCAGAGCTATTCTTGGTCTTGTTAATTACGAAAAGGGCGATTTAAAACAGGCCGAAAAAAATTTGAGCGAGTCGCTCGCCGTTAATTTTAAAGACGCTAATGCTCACGCGCTTTTAGCTCTTGTGCATATTGAAAACGATAAAATCGAGCTCGCGCGCGGCGAAATAGCCAACGCCCGTTTCGTCGATGCATACGAAGTGCTGATATCTTATGCCGACGGCCGTATTTTAGAACTCGAAGGCAAGTTTAACGACGCGATTTCATATTATAATCAGTCGATTCAGGGCGGTTATAACACAGCCGCAGTGCACTACAGAATAGCGAATTCGTTAAAATCTCTCGAAAAATACGATGAGGCTTTAAAAGAGTATCATAAAGTGCTTTCGATAGATCCAGCCTTTAGAAAAGCGGACGATGTCAAGTGGATCATATCCAAATTAACCATGCCCACCGATGAAGATCTGGTATCGGTCGATTCCGGCAGTTCATCGGCGTATTCTTCGTCGGCATCCTCGACCGTCGATTCGACGGGCTCTTCTTCAGGCGCCCGTCCTACGCTCGACGATCTCGATTTTTAAGGATAAAATAAACGAGATAAATATTTAAATTACCCGGAGGTTTTAGCAATGTCTATTTTAAGAGTACGTTCGGCAGAGTTTATGTCCGCGGGCGCCGCGGTTTTAATCGCTTTTTTCTTAATCGCGCAGTTTGTCGTTTTATCCGTTTCGCCGGCGTTGGCAGCCGATGAGTATTTAGTCGTATGGGACAATTTTTTAAATCTGATTGAAAAAAAAGATGCGGCCGCCCTTAATGAAATTGTATCTCAGGAGTCGCCGGAAGAGTTTTTAACTGGAATAGGCGATCAGATGAAATCTAAAGACGGCCACGGCTTAGCGGCATTAAAAAAAATGAAGTATATAAAAACCCACCGCGCCGGCGAAAATGTTATTAAACTCGGCTTTGAAGCGGCGAGTGGAATCGAGGGCGGCGAGTATTTGTGGGTCGTGCTCAAAAAAGAAAAAGGCGCATGGAAACTTTTAAGTTTTGAGCCCGCTTATTCGTTGAAGTTTTATCAGATAAAAATAGCCGTCCTTATTCCGGGAGGCGGCTCGTTTAAAGCGCTTGCCGGTTCCGTAGTAGATACTCTTAAAAAGCGGCTTGACGGCAATAAATATACTAACTACAACTTTTCCGTCGATTATGACGCGCGGATTATTACTCTTGAAATTTCGGGAATTGATTCAGTGCAATCTTTTACCGATTTTATAACGCGCCGCGGTCATTTTTCTCTCAGGCGCGCGCTCGGCGATAACGAAGGGTTTCCTTCTTCGGCTATTGACGAGCTTTTTGAATATAGCTATTTTGCAAAGAAGAAAATTAATAAATTCAAGGTTTTAAAAGAAGATATAGTTACCAACGATGCAGGCCAGATAGCGGCTACCGAGGTTACTTTTTCAGGCCTTCGCGTTCCGCAGGTCCAGATCGATTTGAATACCGTGGCCAAAGAAAAGCTCGCAAAATATACCGCCGGATTCGCCGTTAAAGAAACAGAAGAACCCAGGCTCACTCTTGCCTGTGTTTTAGATTACAAGGTTCTTGGCACTTTTAAAATAGGCGCCAGACTGTCTTCTGGCCGTTTCTGGATCGAAGATATAACTTTAGTTCAGGCGGCTCACGCTCTTAATTCCGTAATCGCCGCGGGTCCGCTTCCGGCTCAGATCGAAATAAAAGAATTTAAAGAAAAATAAGGAAAATTAAAAAAACAATGAATGAAAAAATAAAGATACCGCTGATTTTATTTTCGCTGGCTATGGCCCTTTATGTCACGGGGCTCGGCGCGGCCGCCCTGCTGGATCCGGACGAACCGGTTTACGCTCAGACGGCGCGTGAAATGGTCGAAACAGGCTCCTGGCTTACGCCGCGGCTTAACGGGCTTTTGTGGTTCGATAAGCCGCCTATGTATTTCTGGCTTTCGGCGGTTTCGTTTAAAGTATTTTCGGTAGGCGAGTTCGCCGCGCGTTTTCCATCGAGTGTGATGGCGGCTCTTCTTATAATGCTAGTCTATACATGGGCGCTGGGCGCATTCGGTGAAAAAATCGCGATGTATTCGTCGTTGAGCCTTTCCGTATCGATGCTATTCGCTTTTCTCGCCAGGGCGGCGGTTACCGATATGACTCTTTGTTTTTTTATGAATCTTTCGTTTTATATGATTTATCTTGCCTTCACTCAGCCCGAAAAACGCTTTAAGTACATAATTTTATTTTATTTTTTTTCGGGCTTTTCGGTGCTTACAAAAGGGCCCGTCGGCCTGGTTCTTCCGCTTATGGTAATAATAGCGTTTCTCGCATGCCGCCGCGACTGGAAATTTTTAAGGGCGCTATATTCTCCGGCGGGGTTCGCGCTTTTCGCATTGAGCGCGCTGCCTTGGTATATAGCAATGCTTTTTCTTCACGGCACGCAGTTTTTTAATACTTTTATAGGCTATCACAATCTCATACGGTTTTTAGAGCCCGAGCACGTGCGCACTTCTTCCGTGTTTTTTTATGTTCCGGTATTAATCGTCGGATTTTTCCCTCACATGGCTCCGCTCGGGGCTTTTATCAAGGATTTTTTCGTTAAAATATTCACCCGCGATTTTTATGCGCGCTATATATTCGTTAAAGATAATATGCTGACTCAGGGGCCGTCGCCCGCCGCCGCGCTTTCTTTTTTGATTTTCATATCGGCCGTTATTTTCGGCTTTTTTTCGATAGCTAAAACGAAGCTGGTCACTTATATTCTGCCTATGTTTCCTGCTTTTTCAATGATTATGGGTTATTATTACCATAAATTAAGCGTTTCAGGGCGTAAAAATCCCGCCGGCGTGGTTTTAAGTTTTTTAATCGGCGGCGCGCTCGTTTATGGTTTTTATGCCATAGCCCCGCTTAAAGTAGCCATAGCAAACCCCGGCCCGTTTTTTTATCTCGCCGTCGCGGCGGCCGGGATAAGCGCGCTTAACGTTTTTTTTAGTTTAATCGCCGCGGGCGGCCGGTCGTTTATATATTTAAATTGTTTCTTGATGGCCGTTTTTCTGCTGACGCTCAATCTGAGCCTGCTTCCTCAGTTCGGCGCTTTGCATTCTTCGCGCGATATATGTATGATCATTAAAAAGGAAATCAAGCCCGGCGAAAAACTCGGCTATTTTTCTAAAACCATGTCCGCGTTGTTTTACAGCGATATTCCGATAGCGCACGTCAACGAATCTGCTTCTTCGAGAATGGGCGCCGGCAAAGATTGGGGCAGGGAAGCCGGGCAAGCCGGACAAAATAACGCCGCCGGTATCGAAAAAGCAGATTTTGTAAGGAATATAAAGCCTTTAGAAATCGAAGAGGCTTATAAATACTTAGATAAGTTCAGAAAATTAAGAAATTTTATGTCGCATAAAGAAAAAGTTTATGTAATAATGCTCGATTCTGATTTTCAGAAGTATTCACAGGAGATTAAAATTAATCACAAACCAGGCGTTGTAGCAGGAAAATACACATATATCACGAATAAATAAAAAATATATCATAAATGTGAAAGGAATTTTATGGAGTTCAAACATTCTATATCTTACGTGTTCCCGATGTTTAACGAAATCGATAATATCGAGCAGATGGTGCTTTCAACGATGGCGGTCACCGACACTATCACAAACGATTATGAGATCATAGTCGTTGATGATGCGTCAACCGACGGTTCCGGCGAATTGATCGATAAGCTCGCCGAAAAATATCCTAAAATCAAGCCCATACATCATCCTCGCAACCGCAAGCTGGGCGGCGCGCTTAAAACAGGCTTCTACAACGCTAAAAACGATATAGTGATTTATATCGACTCGGACCTTCCCATCGATTTAAACGATATTAAGCTCGCGCTGCCGATGATAGAAGATGCCGACGTAGTCATAGGATACCGTCTTATGAGGACCGAATCGATGAGGCGCAAGGTGCAGTCCAGAATTTATAACTGGATAATAAGGCTTTTATTCGGCCTGAAGGTCAAAGACGTTAATTTCGCCTTTAAAGTATTCAAGCGCGAAATTTTAGATAAGATATCGCTTCATTCGGAAGGCTCTTTCATTGACGCGGAACTGTTAATAGAGGCGTTGCGGCTGAATTATAAAATCAAGGAAATCGGGCTCATGTATTATCCGCGTTCGGCGGGCGAGTCTAAATTATCGGGGTTGCGGGTAATTATGAAAATACTTCAGGAGCTCAACGAATACAGAAAGCGCCGCAAAAATTACGACAGCCTGGTCGAAAAATTTAAAAAATAATCCATCTTTATGGCACGGCTGAGAAGAATTAAAAATTTTTAATAATTAATGGCCGCGAGAAATTGAATCGATGCCTGTGTAAAATAATAGTTTAATCGGGTTCAGTCGTTTAATCTTTCTTTGAGCGAAGTGAGCGTGTCTTCGGCGCTTATGTCTTCAGGACAGCGGCGCCTGAGCGCGCGCAAAATATCTTTTTCGGCGGAGTCGAAGGCGGCGCGGCTCGTGAAAATAAGATATTCGGGTATGATTGAATTGTTTTTAGCGACTTCGATCAACGCCTGTGTTTCGTAACTTTTTAAAAGATATCTTTTTTTGAAAAAATAAAGAAGTTTCTGTCTGTATATATATTCGCCGTATTTAGGATAAATATAATAAACATAAATAAGGACGGCCACGCTGATAGTGGCTACTACGAGCAGTACTATTATATCCATCGTATTGGAGCTCATGGCGGTGGATACGCCTTTAAAAAATTCCTGAATTCTTTCGTCCATATCAGTTTTTAGTAACCGTTTCCTTTCTCAGATGATTAATCGCTTCAGAGGCGGCGGTTTTGATGGATTTATTTTCATGGTTTAAGAATTTAGTGAGGTGTTTAATAGATTCAGCGTCGCCGATTTTTCTTATTACCCTGAAAGCGTTTTTTATTACGTCGTGGTCGCCGTCGTTTAAAACCGTGTATAGCAGAGGCAAAACTCGCGGATCGCTTATTTCGCCGAGAGCGTAAGTGGCCGAGGCGCGCATCCATTTATCGGAGGAGCGCAGCATTTCTGAAAGCCCGACGACGACGTTCGGGTTTCCGAGTTTATAAAGCGCGATGATGGCGTTTGCCCGCACGCGGTTATTAACGTGCGAAGTAAGCGGCAGAAGCATGTTGCTTATTTCGCGGAGGTTGAGCGCGGCGATAACTTCGATGGCGTTGGCTTTTACGCGCGGGTTATCGTCGTTTATAAGCGGAATAAGATATTCGACGATGTCGGGGCCGCCGACGATTTCCATTAATTTGGTGAAATCCGCCCTGATGTGAGGATCGGGATTTTTAACGAACTTTTTCAAGAGGCTTAAAATTTTGGAGCGTTCGTTTTTAGACAGATAAGTCAATAATTTAATTATCTGGTTGCGCGCCTTCGGATCGGTTGAAGCGACCTGGGCTTCTATTTCATCGAGAAATTTACTGTCGTTTTTTATTAAAATATTGCCGAGTTCTTCTTTTAATTTGTCGGGCAGAACGTTAATCTGGCTCATCAGGCGTCCGCGGCCTTTTTCAACGAGAATTTTAGTCGCTATTTCGGCTATGACTTTACGGGGACTGGCAAACGCTTTTAATATAATTTCCGTCGATTCCGTCGATTCGATCCTGGCAAGTATTTGCAGTGAGCGTTCTTTAAGTTCGTGTTCTTCTTCGTGTAAAAAAATCTGGTTTAATAATTTTATGGCAGTTTCATTTAAAAAATTCTTTTCGATGGAATCGAGGGCGAAATTTTTGACTTCGCGCTGATAAGTCTTCCAGCCGAGGGATATAATGTCGAGAAGCTCAGAGTCTTTTAAAAAACTGAGGGCTTCGATGCATTCGATTCGAGCGGCCGAGTCGTATTTATTAACATCTTTTTTATATTTGAGGCCGAAGCCTTTAGCGTTAAGATCGTTTTCGGTGAAAATACGGTAGAGCTCGACCGTTCGTTTGTGACCGAGATTTTCGATTACTTTAGCGAAGCTGAGAATTATTTCTTTAACTTTATTATCAACGAGCAGTTTAATAAATTTTTCAATGCCGTCTATATCGAGCGTCTGGCATAGTTCGAGCAGCACGGCGCGGTCTTTGATAAAATACTGGTGGTCGCGGAATACTTTATTTATAAGGTTTTTAATGTCTTCGTTTTCGGCGGTGAAATATTGTCCGCAAAGCACGTCCACGTAAAGGTAGCCGAAGTTGTCTATAAGTTTGGATATAAACTTCGCGGCCTGATCGGAATTCCATTTGCATAACTGGTTTATTACGCGGCCGATCAATTGATACCGTTCGGAATCGCGGTCTAAAGCCAATTCTTTAGTTTTATGGGCCGATTTGAGTATATTAAAAAGCACCGTGCGCGCTTTAAGACTGACGCCTTCAGGAAAGTCGGTCATAATTTTGATGATTTTAAAGATCCTTGAAAAATCGGGATGATATTCAAAGATTTCCAGCACTCCCTGAAAGTAGCTTAAATCGCTTATGGAACCGGGATTGTCTATGTGGTCGATAATTTTTTCGGCGAAGAGTTTGTAATTGGATATTATAAAAGTTTTCGCTTCTTCGCGCAGTTTGATGTTGTCGTCGGCTAAAAAATCGAGCATTAAATTAAGGGCTTGCGGCGATTCAAGTTTTTTTACCACCTGCAGAACGTTGAAACGTATCATCCAGTTCAAGTCTTTTTTTAATTTTTTTAATATATCGATAACGGTGTTGTCACAGTATTTATGATATTGCTTTAATGCGTAAAGAGTAATTTTTTCGGCCGGCGATTCGAGAAGATCTTTCAGGTCTTCATAAAATCCGGATTTACTAACGATACGATCCATGAGCGCGACGGTGTCGGGGTTTGATTTATATATATTTTTGAGCTTAGCGTAGTGGTCGATATAGCCGTAGCCGTATTTCATAAGGTGTTTTTCGATGTATGTGCGCGTCTGAGCGTCGCCGGCTGAATATATATTCATTAATTCGCTTAAAGAATCGCCGCTACCCATAAATGAGAGTATTTCAATTATTTTTTCACGCCCGCCTGAATCGCCGTCGTTATATAGAAGCGCTAATCTTTTTACGAAATATTCGTCACGCGAAAGATTGAAAAAAGATTTTGAATGTAAAAAATCCGGTTTCGGCGATTTGAATAATTCTAAAGCGTATTCGACGGTTTTAGCGTCAAAGCCGTTCAATAATAATTTAAATTTTTCGCTCAAATTGCTCATGTGTTGATTATATCACAAGAAAATAAATATTTCAATATTATTTAATTGTATTTTATTTATGTCTCTTTTCTACATTTAATTGTCAGACTTATAATGGTTGCATATTAAAATAAAAATACTTGACTTTTATTGATAAGAATTATATATTAAACTGATTAAACCATCGTGACAATAGATTTGATTATATAAAAAATAAAAATAAAAATCACCCTTTGAGTTAAACGAGCGAAAATGAGTCGTACATTGACGACGGAGGAATAATGAAAGAAGAAAATTACGGATCGATAGGGTTGATATGGGCCATAGCCGGCGGACATATAGATCTGGTTAAAATGATGCTCACTAAAAATATCGACGTGAACGCGCCGGATGATGAAGGCCTTACGCCCCTGATGCATGCGGTTATAAGCGGTAATTTTCATTTAGTGAAGCTGTTGTTGGAAAATGGATCGAAAATTCAGCCTAAAGACCGGGCTGGATTTGATGCGTTGATGTACGCGAAAGCGAAAAACAATCCGGAAATAATAGACATATTGACGGGCGAAAAAGTCGAAATTCGCCCGGCGCGCGATAATTCGGTTAAATTGCTTGCGGCGGCCGCTGAAAACGATATATCTCTTCTTAACCATCTAATAAGCGAAGGCGAAAATATCGACTCCGTCAATGAAAAAAAGCAAAGCGCTTTGATGGTAGCCGTCGATCGCGCTAATTACGATGCGGCGACCGTGCTTATAAGCGCGAAAGCTAACGTGAATATGTCGGATGCCAGCGGCAGCACGGCTTTAATGTGGGCCGCCTTTAAAGGCGCCTCCGATATCGTGCGTATGCTTGTAAAGGCGGGCGCGGACGTTAATGCCCGCGATTCTAGCGGCAGCACGGCCCTTATATGGGCGGCTTTTAAGGGCAATATCGAATCGGTAAAACTTCTGCTTTCACACGGAGCTAATGTTAACGTACAAAAAGATAATGGAATGACCGCGCTTGTGTGGGCCGCGTATAAAGGTTTTTATGAAATAGCCTGCATTCTCGTAGAAGCCGGCGCCAATTTATTTCTCCGCGAAAAATCAGGCAGTCAGGCTTTGATGTGGTCTTCGCTCGGCGGGCATGTTAAGATAATCCAATATTTAATTTCGAAAGGCGCCGACGTAAATTCGCTTGAAAACTATGGCAGCGGCGCTTTGATGTGGGCGGTTTTCGGCGGGCATATCGAGGCCGTTAAGCTGCTGGTAAATGCCGGCGCGATTATCGAGATCAAAAATAAAAAAGGTCGGACGGTTTTAATGCGCGCGGCTTTTAAGGGTTTTACCGAAATAGTCTCATTTCTGGTATCCAGGCATGCCGCCGTAAATGAAATTTCTAACGACGGCACCACGGCTTTGCTTTCGGCGACGGAAAAAAAGCATTTTGAAATAGTTAAAATTTTATGCGACGCCGGGGCCGATGTCAGCCGCGGCAATTATAAATTGCAATATCCTGTTATATGGGCGGTTATACATAACGACATTGAAACCCTCCGCCTGTTTATAGCCAATTCCGTGGCGCTTAACGTTAAAGACGCCGCCGGGAACACTCCGTTAATAATAGCCGCATCGAACGGTTATTATCAAATAGTTGAATTACTTCTCGGCGCCGGCGCCGATATTAACTGTTCCGAAAATTATATGGGCACGGCTCTGATGGCGGCATCTTATAAAAATCATGTGGAAGTGGTTAATTTATTGTTGACGCATAACGCCAATGCCACCCTTAAAAATATAAAAGGTCGCACGGCTCTGATGCGGGCCGCGTACAAAGGCCATGATCAAATTATTAAACTTTTAATAAACCGCGAATCGAATCTTAATCTCAAAGATAAAAACGGCGTTACGGCATTAATGGCGGCCGCCGACAGAGGTCATATCGAAACGGTCAAAATTTTATTGAACGGCGGCGCGCTTGTAAGTATCGAAGATAAGGCGGGCAATACAGCTTTAAGCCATGCAATCGAAAAAGGTTATGCTGAAATAGCCGAATTGCTTCTTCAAAAAGTCAATAATACCATAATTACGAAAGCCGAGCGCATTGCAATGATAAAAAATGCCGTATCAGGCGGGAGCGTTAACATATTGAAATTGGTTATAGGAGCGAATTTTGACTTGAATGAACCCGTTTCCGAAAGTGAGACGCCCCTGATTCTTGCCGCCGCGGCCGGTCATGCCGATTGCGTAAGATATCTCGTGGATAAGGGTGCCGATGTAAACCGCGACGCTCCGAACGGCATGTATCCGCTGCTTGCCGCCGCTTATCACGGCAGAAAAGAAGCCATTAAAGTTCTTATCGAACTTGGCGCCGATATTAACATATTAGATACTTATGGCTACAACGCCTTGATGTGGGCGGCTAACGGAGGTCATTCAGGATGCGTTGAAATTTTAATCGGCGCCGGCGCCGACGTTAATCTGCTTGATTCAAAGGGCCGTTCGCTGCTTTGCCGCGCTATCGCCCGCAAAAATTTTTCGCTCGCGGAGCTTTTAGTTAATAACGGCGCCGACGTAAATTTGAAAGATAAAAATAATTCGTGCGCGCTGCTGGAGGCCATAGCGGCTGGAAACGCAGGGCTGGCGGAAATGATTATCGATAAAGGCGCATCGCTGAAGGCAGAAGACCGGGCCGGTAACAGCGCTCTGTCACTTGGTATCGAGCACGGCCTGATCGGCATCGTCGAGCTCATACTTTCTAAAATGCCCGATTTCAATCTAGCATTCGATGATAATAACGGCGTGCTTATGAGCGCTATAGTAGAGGGGCGGGTTGAAATAGTAAAAATTCTTTTAGAACGCGGAGCTAACGTTAATATATTATTTTATGAAAACGATACAGCGCTTACGCTGGCATCCGCTTATGGAAATATAGATATCGTAAAACTGCTTATCGATCACGGCGCCGATGTCAACGCTACGGGGGCTAACGGCCTTACACCCCTTATGAACGCCGTTTTAAAAGGCCGTAAGGATGTTCTTGCGCTTTTAATTCAGTGCAATGCCGATTTAAATATTCGCGATAAAAACGGCTGGCCTGCACTCACTCACGCGGTTAATTGCAAGTACATAGAGCTGGTCAATCTTTTGCTTATAAACGGCGCGGACTCTAACACGATCGATTCAACGGGAACTACGCCGTTAGCGCTGGCGACTTCGCTTGGAGAAGTTGAAATTGCCCAGTTGATATCAGGCTATATTCTGTCCAATTAACATAGATTGAAGAAATTAAACAAGTCACACAAATTAATAAAATAAAAGCAAAAAAAGTTCAAAAAAACTAAAAAAAAACTTTAAAAAAACTTTACAAAGTCTTTTTTTTTTAGTATAATCATTTTGTGTGATTTTACAAAGTCTACAAAAAAATAAAGGGGGATTTTAATGAAGAAGTTAGGTTTATTAGTTGCTCTGATGGCTGTTTTTGTGATGAGTTCAACGGTATTTGCCGCTGAAAAAGCTCAGTGGACATTTATGGTGTTTCTTAATGCCGATAACAATCTCGATCGTTTTGGCGTTATAGACGTGCAGGAAATGGAAAAAGCCGGTTTAAGCAAAGACGTTAATATCGTCGTTCAGTTAGACCGTTTCAAAAAAGAAACCAGAAGATACGTTCCCACAAGCCGCGCAGCAGACGCAACCGCCGATGATTGGGGTCTCACATCGAAAATGGTCCAGAATATGGGCGAAGCCGATATGGGCGATTACAAAGAAATGGTTAACTTCGTAAAATGGTCAAAAGAAAATTATCCCGCTGAAAATTACGCGCTTGTAATATGGAATCACGGCGCAGGCTGGAAAAAAAGAAGCGCCGAAGTCGCTAAAGGCATTTCCTACGACGATCAGTCCGGAAATCACATAAGCACCGATCAGCTCGGTACAGCTATGCAGTCGATAGCCGGCATTCTTGGCAAAAAAATAGATATCCTCGCTATGGACGCTTGCCTCATGCAAATGGTAGAAGTGGCTTACGAAGTTCGTGAAAACGCTCTCTATATGGTTGCTTCCGAAGAAACCGAACCCGGCGACGGCTGGCCTTATCATTTAGTATGCCCTCCTTTAGTTAAAGAACCTTCGATGAGCGCTCTTGAATTCGCTAAATTGATACCTCAGGCTTACGCTCAGAGCTATCCTGGCAAATCGACGACTCAGTCGGCGGTTGTTCTCGCTAAAATGGATGCTCTTGCTGAGGCTATAAATAAATTCGCCGTTGCTTTAATGGATGCTATTAATACTCCTGCTGAAGCTAAAATCGCAAAAGACGCTCTTAACGTAGTTCAGAAATACGCTTATCCTGAAAACGTAGATCTCGGCCACATCGTAAAACTTATACTCGATAAAACGGCTGACGCTAAAGTTAAAGAAACCGGCGCTGAACTTTTAATGGCTTATGAAAAAGCCGTCATTCAGAACAACGTAACCGGTTATGCTACCAAAAATTCGACCGGTATCGCTATATTCTTCCCGAAAACTTCCTGGAACTCAAAATATTCGACTCTTAAATTCAGCGAATATAAATGGGATGAAATGGTTCAGATGCTTATGAAAGCAGCGGTTCCCGCGGTTGCCGAAACTCCGGCTCCTTCGGTCGCTCCTTCAACAAATAGCGTCAATTACTATCCTTCATATCCTAACATGCCCGGTATGCCTGGCGTTCACCCGCACTGGCCGCCCCTCGATCCGATGGTATACTAATCTCTGGTAATCTGAATGGTTGAAAAACCGTTAGATACCGAATAATATAAGTCAATAATAAAAAAAGACGCTTTCGCAAGGGGGCGTCTTTTTTTTGTACGCCGATTTGCGATTATACGATAATTACAAAATTAATCTTAATGAGTCAAATTAGAGATAATTTTATCGATTTTATACTGATAAAAATGAAAACGAAAATGAAAATATAGAAACAAAAATAAAAAAATTATTGACTTGAAATTTAAATTGTGATATATTATAGTATGTTAACCTGAAAACACAGGTTATGCCGAAGTGGTGAAATTGGCAGACGCGGTGGACTCAAAATCCACTGGGGGCAACTCCGTCCCGGTTCAAGTCCGGGCTTCGGCATTTTATTATTATCACAGCCGTCAGTTTTTAGCAGTCCGGTTTTGTAAGTAAACCGTTGTTTTTGCTAAAGTCTGGCGTTTTTTATTAAGGACGCGGTTCGTTTTAACCATCGATTTAAAACGGTCGCCTCCTCTTCTGGCGGGTTTTTTGAAAAAATAGCGGCAAATGCGGTTTGTTAAAATATAGGGTTGGGGGAAAGTATGAAGAAACGCATTATTTCATTTGCGCTTAATTGTTATAAAAATTTATTGCCGGCATTAAAATTTGCGGCCGTCAGAGGCATATTTTTTTTGCTGGCTGCGGTTTTTTTTTCTGTCGTGACGGTCGTTGTGGCAAGAGAAGCCGCCGGCGCCGATTCGAGCGGCGGCACTGAAAAAAAAGTCGAAAAGCGCGAAAGTAAAAATGAAAAGCAAAGTAAAGAAAGCGTTAAAAAAAATAGCGGCGTTAAAGATAAAAAAAATAAAGCGCCCGTTGAAAAAAAAACGAAAAAGCAAGATAAAAAATCGAAAGAAAGTAAAAAGAAACCGGCTGATAAAAAAAGTAAGAAACCAGTTGATAAAAAAAAGAAACCGGCTGATAAAAAAAATAAAAAGCCGGATGTAAAAAATGTGTTGCCGCCGAAAGATTTGAACTTAAAAACTTTAAATATCGCCACCGATGAAATTATAATTAATTCAAAAAAATATAAGGTAGGCGGTATTTCGTTAGAAAAAAGCAATGTCGCGGTTAAAAAATCAAAAATAAACGAAATAAAAAAATTAGCCGCGGACGTTAAAAAAGATTTCGAAGATAACAAAAAAATTAATCACCGAAAAAAGAACAGGTATTCAATTAATTTACCTGAAAGTTATCACAATATAGACACGAAACTCGCTTCAGAAATAATGAGGCGTGTCAATCTAAGTTCATTAACTATGTTTAAAACTTTATATCTGCCGCATTTAAAAAAAGCTCGAAGCGTTAAGAATAAACCCGGCTTAAAAAAGCGGGCGGGCGGCGATACGCTCGATGAACGCACAAAAATGGCTCTTTTTATTGTAGGCAGTTTTATTAATGAAGTTATTGAAAAATACGACAGCGGCAATTTATCTAAAACTCATAAAGACTTCGGCCGCTGGATTAACGAAGGCGCCAATCTTTTAGCTTATGGAACTATATTTCCCGGACATTCCGGCTCACGAAATTCAGCTAAAAAAAGCGGCGGTAAAAATGGCGTAATTAGTTTTAACACCGCTAAAAAACTTCTGCGGGCCCTTATAGAGGTGGAATCCTCCGCAGTGCAAATGAAGCAGGGCAGGGTAAATATATCGCTTAATATGCGCACATATCCGCGTGACGGTTCGTATGTTATAGGCTTTATGCAGGAATCGGTGGACGATTTCGCCCGCGGAGTCAATTTATTCGATCCCGAAACAAATATAAAATATACATGTAAAAAACTGCATAAATATTTAATCAAGTATAACGGAAATTACGATAAAACGCTGCGCCATTATAACGCCGGGCAGGGTAACATGGATTGCGAGCAGGCGCACCGTTATTCGGCTAAAGTACACAGATTTATGGAAAGGTATTAAATAAATTTATGTTTAAAGGATCGTCTAAAAGTAATATTTTTAACGCTAAATATTTTTTATTCATATCGGCAGCGGCCCTTCTGGCAATTGTCGTCCTGCCTGTAATTTTCATATCATCTTCACGGGCGTTTGCCGATAAGCCAGCCGCGCCTTCGTTCAAAGACGTATTGAGCGATACGGATGCGGATGCGGGAGATATCGGACTTACTACTCAAAAACTCATAGAAGACGGCCGTATAGTTATTGAAGAAGTCGAAGAAAAAATCGTAATACGCTGGCGCGGTCCTAAAAAAAACGATTTATTCGCGGCCAGCATCAAGGCGCGTTCCAAAGCCGCCGCAGGCTTTCATATTTATAAGTCGAAAAACCGCTATATGAACTTCGTTCTTCTTGCAAGAATCGCCGCGGATTCTTCAGGCTATTATAAATATGAAGATTTCGAACTTCAAAATGGGATCGTTTATTTTTACACTATCAAGCTCGTTGATGCCGACGGCGGCGATAACGAATTTCTGCCTCAGTTTCAAGCCATGGCGCGTGATATCAACAGGCCCGCCCGGCCCGAGAAACCTTTAATTGAAAATGGCGACGGTTTTGTTAAAATATCATGGAAACCTTATACTAAAAATGATTTTTACGAGTATCAGGTTTTAAGATCGCCTCTGCTGCAGGGCCAGGAACACGAGATAATTTCACGGGTGAGGCAGAGCGGTATATGCACTTTTATCGACTCTGAAATCGTAAATGGAAAAAGTTATAGCTATTTAATCAGAATAGTCGATAAAAGCGGAAATTTGAGCCGCGATTCAAACGAAGCGATCGGGCGGCCGAAGGATTTGAAAGCGCCCGCGGTTCCACGAAATTTAAGGACCGAGCCGGGTAATAATATGGTTACTATCCTATGGGAGCGCTCCGCGGATGAAGATTGCGAGGCTTATAAAATATATTTCTGCGAAGGTGAACCGTCTCCCGCTAATAAACTTAAATTATTAGTTAAAACGCCAGCTAAAGATTCATTCGTCAACGACTATCAGGTAAAAAATCTTAAAAATGGAAAAATTTATTATTTCAGCGTTTCCGCGGTTGATTTCAGCGGAAACGAATCGGCGCAGGCCTTCGAAGTGAAGGGGGCCCCCGTCGATTTTACCGCGCCGGCGGCTCCATCGTATATAAAGGTGAGCGCGATGAACGCCGTTAATAAAATAGAATGGGCTTCAGTGCCTGATTTCGATAAAGACCTTTCGGGTTACAGAATATACCGTAAGTCGAGCGCTTTTCCCAAATATATAGCGGTGGCCGACATTAAAAAACCTAAAAAATCTTCCGTCCAGCTTTTTTCGGCCGAAAAGCAAAATCCCGCCGGCAAAGGTGCGCGCTCCATCGATAAATTTTATCCGGTTATTTACGAATATAACGATGAAGGCCTGTATAACGCCATGGCTTATTATTATTACGTGGTCGCATACGATAATAAGGGCAATGAGAGCAGGGCGTCTCAAACCGGCGAAGGCATACCGCGCGATAAAACCCCGCCTGAAAAAATATCAGGATTCAGCGCGTCTTCACGTATCGCAAAAACCGTTCTTAAGTGGAAGCCGAACAGGAAAGACCGCGACCTGCTTGGTTATTATATTTATCGGCGCGCCGATTCGCAGGATAACTATTCGCTTATCGCCGAAATTAAAAAGCCCGGCCAGAGCGATTTTGAAGATATCAATCTTGAATTCGGAGTAAAATATTTTTACAGGATATCGGCCTTTGACGAATCGCTTAACGAATCGGTGGCTTCTGAAGAAAAATCCGCTACCGCGAAGTTTTCCAACCAGATTTCTTTTTCAAGAGCTTATATCGAAAATAGGCCTTATACCTATTGCTTTTCAGTTAATTTAAATGAAATGAATCTTTCTTATTTAAAAAGCGCCGATAATATATACTGGTCGCAGTGGTCGGGCGCCGTAAAATTTCCGGCCCCGCCTAATATGGGCAAGATGATTCAATTATCGGTTCAAAAATGGGTAAAGGGTTTTTTAATATTTTCTTATAATCCTCAAACGCTCGATCTGTTTTTTATGAATTCGGCGGATGAAAAAACATTTCCCGAGTGGCGGCTGCTTTTCAATCGCGTCGAACTGCCTCCGAATTTTGGCGGGCGCTGTTATATATCATTTGAAAAAGACGAAAATTCGATTATGTGTTTTGCGTATAATCCACTTACCCGTTCGGTATATCATAATATCAGCCGCGATCTCGAATCGTTTTTAAGATGGGCGCCCTGCGGTCTTAAAGTCGCGCCGCCGCCATCGGAGTCTGATATGTGTAAATATTGCGTCACGGCCGATGACAAAGGCTATTATCTTTTTTCATATAATCTCGACGATAACGAGCTTATGCAAAGTTATAGTTTCGATAAAAAGCACTGGAAGGCCTGGTATAAATTCGCGCGTAATATTAAAAAGCCAAAAAATCTTGAAATAAATATAAAAAAATAAACGAAAGAAGGTTTCTGGTGGGAACTAAAAAACATCCGGCTAATATAATAAGATGCGAAATCAAAGACATTTCGGTCGATTATAAAAAAATCATTAAAAAATTCGCTAAAACTAAAATACTGGTAATGGGCGATTTGATGATAGATGAATATCTTATAGGCCGCTGCAGGCGAATATCGCCGGAAGCGCCGGTGCCGGTCGTAGAGGTCGCGAAACGTGAATACCGCCTTGGCGGAGCCGCGAACGTGGCTAACAATCTCGGCCGGCTGGGTGCGTCCGTGAGCATATGCGCCGTGAGCGGGCGCGACGGTATCGGAAGGCTCGCGCGCGAAGAATGCTCTCGCTGCGGGGTTAACTCCGACGCCGTTTTCAGCGACGATTCGCGTCCGACCACGCTTAAAACCAGAATAATAGCGCATAATCAACAGATCGCGCGCACCGACATAGAAAAAAAAGATGATATAAGCGAACTCATAAGAAAAAAAGTCATAGGCTATTTAAGCGATAATATTAAAAATTATGACGCGGTAATTATTTCCGACTACGCGAAGGGTTTTATAAATAAACAATTGCTCGATGAAGCGCTTCCGATAATTAAAAAGCATAATAAAATAATCAATGTAGATCCTAAAGTTTCTAACTTCTATCATTATCGCGGCGTTAGTTGCATTACTCCGAACCGCAAAGAAATTTCAGAAGTCCTCGGTTATGAAGTCGAAGACGACGAAAAATTAGTAGCCGGCGGTCGAGCCGTGCTAAACGACCTTTCGCTCGATTCACTTTTAGTGACTCTGGGAGAAAGCGGCATGTGCCTTTTTACGGACGAGCGCAAGGCTTATATGTTTCCTGCCTGCGCCCGCGCGGTTTACGATGTGACCGGCGCCGGAGATACGGTAATTTCGGTTTTTACGCTGGCGCTCGCGGCCGGAGCGGATTATATAAACGCCGCCCTGATTGCCAATATAGCCGCCGGCGAAGTCGTCGCCAAGCTCGGCACATCGACCATCCAGGCGGACGAATTGATCAATGCCGTAAAAAGCCACGTTTAACGGTCACGGCCTTATAAATATGCGCGTTTCGCGCTTTAAGACATTAAAAGGAGACTTTTTATGAAAATATTGACGGCTGAACAGATGAGAAAAATAGACCTTCAGGCTGTTTCCGATTATCACATATCCGAACAGATACTTATGGAAAACGCCGGCATAAAATCCGTGCTGGCTATTTGCGATATTTATCCTGACGTTCATAAAAAAAATGTGCTGGTAGTGTGCGGCCCCGGCAATAACGGCGGCGACGGTTTTGTTATAGCCCGCCATCTTTTTAATATTGGATGCCAGGTCAGCGTTGTGGCGGCTATGCCAATAAATAAATATAAAGGCGTTTCCGCCGATAATTTGAAGATACTAACGGCGATGAATATCGGAGTGTACGAGCTTCATTCGGAATCCTCCATATACGAAGTGATGAATATGGCCAATTTTTCGGACATCATAGTCGATGCGATATTCGGCACCGGGTTGTCTAAAAAAATTGAAGGGCTCTATCTCGCGCTTATTAACGGTTTAAACAGCGTCGCGGCGCCCAAATTCGCCGTGGACATTCCTTCTGGAATAGACGGCTCGACGGGCCTTATAATGGGGGCTGCTATAAAAGCCGCCGCCACGGTGACATTCGAGACTCCGAAGATAGGCCATATATTAGATCCCGGCTCTCAGTACATAGGAAAGCTTATCGTCGCCGATATCAGTATTCCTAAACAGTTACTTTCTTCAGATGAGTTTAAATTGAACTTGATCACTGAAGATTTTGTGAGTAAAAATCTTTTACGCCGTCCGCCTGATTCGCATAAAGGCGATTTCGGGCGCGCTCTTGTCATCGGCGGTTCCCGTCTTTATTCCGGGGCGCCCAAAATAGCCGCCCGCGCGCTTTTGCGTTCTGGCGCAGGGCTTTCTTTCATGATGGTGCCGGACGTTATTTTAAACCAGGCGCAGTCGGAACTCTCCGATGTTATTACCATAGGGCTTAAATCCAGCGTTGAAGGCGCTATAGATTCATGCGAAGATAATATCGAATCGACGCTTCAGTTTATAGAAACCAACCGTATTAACGCCATAGCTATCGGTATGGGAATGTCTAACAGCCAGGCAGCCTGTGATTTTACCGCTGAAATTCTAGCCCGCTCGAAAGTGCCGGTATGCCTCGATGCGGACGGGTTGATGGCTTTGAAAAAACATCGGGCTAAAATACTTATGAACCGCGATTTAAAGTTGTTGGTTACGCCTCATCCTAAAGAACTCGCGCGTGTTATCGACTCGAGCGTCGAGGAAATACTTATGAATCGTTTGAAAATATGTGAAGATTTTTCGAAAGCCTACCGTGCGGTTATTCTGCTAAAAGGCCACCGTACGATTGTTTGCGATGAAGCGGCTAACGCTTATATCAATACTTCTGGAAATTCAGCTATGGCAAAAGGCGGAATGGGCGATGCGCTTTCGGGCGTTATAGCCGGGTTTATAGCGGGCGGCTCGATGAGCCCCTTCGCCGCGGCGATATGCGCGACTTACGTACATGGCAAAGCTGGAGATCTGGCGGCTGCCTCGCTATTTGATTACAGCATGACTACCGATGATTTAATTTCAAAATTATCAGAGGCTATGCGCGCTATTGTAAAAAATCGTAATTGATGATTAACGATTGATGAATGGCGGTCAATAATTGATAATTAATAAATTTATGCTAAATATCAGGTAATTTTATACCTGGTTACCGGTCCTAAGAATTTTTATATTGTATTTTATTGAAATTTCTTGTTTTTTAAGTTATATTCTGTTATAATTAGTAAGTCGTTTAGGGACATCAGGTTGTTAACGCATAATTTGAAAAGCGGAGGGAAATATGGGCGAATTTTACGGCGCGTCAAAAATATCTATAGAGCAAAGGGCGGAAGCTAACGATCATTTTGATTACGGTCTTACCTTTGAGTTGAAGGGCGATACAAATAAAGCCTTAGATTTTTTTAAAAAAGCTGTAGCATGCGATCCCGATTTCGCCGAAGCATATAATAAACTTGGCGATATATATATGAAAAAAGCTAAATATAGCGAAGCTATAGACGCTTATTGCAAGTCGGCCGCTATAAAACCCGATATTGAAAACACTCATTTCGATCTCGGCTGCGCTTATTTACAAACTATGCGTTTAGACGAGGCCGAAAAAGAATTCAAAATCGCTTTCGAGCTCGACCCTCATCATTACGAAATATTAGGAAAGCTCGGCGCCGTATGCGTTGAAAAAAAAGAATACGAACAGGCTCTCGGGTTTATGCGTAAAATGCTCGTAGCTGATCCGACTGCCATAGCTGCCCGTTATTATAACGGCCTCGCGCTTTACCTGATGGGTAAAAAATCCGCGGCTGGAGCTGAATTCAGCGAAGTTATCGCAAGATACTCAGCCCTTATTAAAATTAAGCCCAATTACGCCGAGGCCCATTATTTTATAGGAATGGCTTATTTTTATAACGCTAACTACAAAGAAGCCGAGCTTAATTTAAAACGCGCTATCGAATTAGATACCGATAAATTAGATTTTCATTACAGTTTAGGTCTCGCGTACTCGGATGCCGATGTTTTTTACGCTATGGCTAATGTTCAGAAGGCATTAAATAATGAAGCGGCTGCGGCTGATTTTTTAAAAAAAGCTGTCGCGCTCGAACCGCAAAATCTAAAATTTAAAAATTATATAGTATGATCTTCATATTATTCGCGATTAATATATAAATACATAACAAACGCGACAAACAGATTAATAAAAAATTGAATAAAGCCGATAATTGTAGTAGGGTTATTAAATTAATTTTAAAAAATATTAATTTTTGTCTTTTATCAGCGGCGGCATCGGCCGTTTCTGAAATCTTATTACAGCGAGGCACAATATGGCGATTTCGGTTTTAAATAATGCTGGTTCATCACCTGTTGGCGGCAGGGAAAGCAGCGACCCGTCCGCGATCGCCAGAAAATTGGAGAATATTTCCGCAAGCGGCAAAAAAATATCGCGCGAAGAAAAAATCAAACAACTTAAACAAACCGCGGCGGAATTCGAGTCGATTTTTGTGCATAACTTGCTTAAAACTATGCGCAGCACCATCCAGAAAACTAATATTATTTCAGGCGGTAATGCTGAAAATATTTATCAGGATATGCTCGACGAAAATTATTCCAAGATCGCCGTCCAGAGAAGCGATTTCGGAATCGCCCGCAAAGTTTATGAACAGTTTAGTAAAACTATTAAATAAAATTAAGGCAGTCTGCCTAATTATCGAAAATAATCAAAAATCCATAGAATAATTGAATCAGGCGCTTATTTAAGTGTTGCCAGCTCATTTCTTTCAATATCTTATTTTAAGAAAAAATAAGCCTTTTCAATATTGTATTTTCAATAAACAAAATCAAACCCACACCAGGAGGAATTATGGTATCAAACCAGGTTGACAACCCTGAAATTGAAGTTCAGGAGCCGCCTACGGGAAACAGCGCACCGGAAGTTAAAGCTGAAAAAACGGTGAAACGCAGGACAAGCGTTAAAACGGCAGAGAAAAAAGAGGCGGCCGCCGAAAAAAAAGAGGCGGAAAAAATTTCAGGCGATGAGAAGCCTAAGACGAGGGCGGTAAAACAGCACGCCGATAGCGCTTCTGAAAAAAACGAGCCCAAAAAGAAGGAACCGGCAGTTAACGGCGAGACGCGCCATTATAATAAGGCGACTGTCACAGTTCCGCCGCCGCCTGAAGATAAAAAAGAACCCGCGGCCGAAATAGCTCCGGTTTCGAATAATTCTTCTGTTAATCAGGCTCCCGTGCAGGCTGTGCCGAATACGGCCGTGCCGGCGGCTCCAGTTCATGGCGGCTCTGGCGGTCATAGCGGCCGAAGCCATAGCGGCGTTTCCGGCAGCAGCGGTAATGCCGGAAATCTAAATTCGTCCGGCAATAACAGTAATAGCAATAGTAATCATAATAATCAGAATCATAATAACTCTAACAGCGGCGGAAGCGGCGGCCGGCCGTCCCAGAATAACTACCGTTCGAATTCTTCTCAAAACAGGTACAACGATAATAACGGTAATAATAACAATAATAGTAACAGTTCCAATTACAGACAGTCAAATACCGGTTCTAATTATAATCAAAATCAAAACTATAACCAGAATCAGAACCAGAATTATAATCAGAATCAAGGCCAGAATCAAAATTATAATCAAAACCAGGTTCAAAATCAGGGCCAGAACCAGAACCTGAATCAGAATTACAATCAAAATCAGAACGCTTCTTCGGCGGCGGGCGTTGCCGGCCAAAACGCGCAAAACGCTCAGAACGCCGCGCTTCAACAGCATCAGTATGTTGAAATGGCAAGAGGTTTTACGATTCAGGACTTAAATAAAAAAACGATCGCCGAGCTTTTTCAAATAGCTCAAGATTTAAGTATTACTCCTCAGCTTCATAAGCGTACTAATACTCTTATTATGCGCATTATGCATGAGCAGATCAAACGCGCCGGCGGGTATGCCGCCGAAGGCGTTCTGGACATATTAGAAGACGGTTACGGTTTTTTAAGAACGGCGACCTATTCTATAAACGAGAAAGATGTTTACGTTTCGCCTTCGCAGATCAGAAGATTCGATCTTCGCACAGGTGACGTTATAATAGGCCAGACGCGCGCTCCAAAAGAAGGCGAAAAATTCGCGGCGCTGCTTCGTATCGAAGCCATTAATTTTGAAGAACCCGAAAAAATTAAAAACCGCAAATACTTCGATACTCTCGTTCCTTACTATCCGACCGATAAATTTACGCTCGAAAAAAAGGTCGATTATGGCGATCTGTCAACACGCATCGTCGATTTAATAGCGCCGGTCGGCAAAGGCCAGCGCGGCCTCATAGTCGCGCCGCCAAAAGCCGGAAAAACGACTTTATTAAAAAGCATCGCTAATTCGCTTATCGAAAATCATCCAGAAGTCGAAGTTATGATACTTCTTATCGACGAACGCCCCGAAGAAGTAACCGATATGCAGCGCTCCGTAAACGCGGAAGTAATCAGCTCCACGTTCGATGAGCCGCTCGAACATCACATCAGAGTTTCTGAACTCACTCTCGAAAAAGCAAAACGAATGGTTGAAAATAATAAACATGTCGTAATTCTTTTAGACAGTATCACCAGGCTCGCCCGCGCTTATAACCTTCATCTGCCTTCATCAGGCCAGACACTCACAGGCGGCGTCAACCCGGCGGCCCTTTACAAGCCTAAAAAATTCTTCGGCGCGGCCCGTAACATCGAGGGCGGCGGCTCGCTTACTATTTTAGCTACCGCGCTTGTAGAAACCGGTTCGAAACTCGACGATATCATATTCGAAGAGTTTAAAGGTACCGGTAACATGGAATTAATCCTCGATAGAAAGTTATTCGAAAAACGCCTGTTCCCATGTATGGACATCAAGCGTACCGGAACGCGCAAAGAAGAACTTCTCTTAGATAAAGACACACTCAATAAAGTGTGGATCTTGAGAAAAATACTCGAACCGCTATCGCCTGCGGAGGCTATGCAGCTTATGGTTGATAGAATGTCTAAAACAAAACGCAATAAAGATTTTCTCGAATCAATGCATGTCGCAGACGCCAATTAACATTGATTTGCAAATTTCCGAAAGACTTTATAAGACCGTCTAAGACCGTCTAAGACCGCGACGGGGGAAAAGAA
>DIVV01000213.1 GCA_002423385.1 bacterium UBP16_UBA6123 | reverse complement strand
AATTGGGGGCACGGGGGAAAAGAGAGGGCCATTGGTCCTTTCTTTTCCCCCGTCGCGTTCCATTGTTCTTAACGGTCTTGCGTTACTTTGCGTTGTTATTTTTAATTACGGGGTTATGCTTATAATAAACTTTTTCATTTTTTAACCGATAGTTTAATTGTTGGAATAAGTGCGGATAAATTCGCGCAGTTATTTCATATGCGTTTGTTAAAATATAAAATAGATGCAATCGCATTAGGCCTGAATGGCAAAAAAAATAAAAATAAAGAGGGGATTAAAATGAGAAAGGGTTTGAGATTATTCATCTATTCGTTCTGGTTTATCGTAATTGCGGCGGTATTAAGTTTAAGCGCGTGCGGCGCGTTGGCGGCCGATACGGCCAAAGCGGCTAAAACCGCGAAAAAAACTGTTAAAAAGGCTGTTAAAAAGCCGGTGATATCGGTAAGTAAATCGTCACAACCGGCGGTTGAAGAAGTTATCAGTGTGGCTGGCGAGCAGAAGGCGGCGGCTGAAAAAGAGCAGGTATATGATCTTGGCAATATAGTTGTTCGCGGTGAAGATAAAACCAGCATCAAAGATAAAAGCAAAAAAAGAACGGCGTTTTTAACGCCCGAGGCCGGTTCGGAGCGCGGCGAAAAAAAGGGCGCGGCTGATTTTGTGGCGGGCCCTGCTGTAAGCGGCATGCGCGGCGAAGAAATGAGCGGCACGACGAAAGCGTTTATAGAAGCGGGGGTTGGCAGCGATTCGACGAGTGGCGTGGCTGGAATGCTTATATATGAAAGAAACGCGCCGCGTGATAATATGTATTCGAAATCGACTGTTGGCGGGCGCGGTGAAAAATCGGGCGGTTATCGTTATAAAAGCGATTATACTGATTTAAACGTTAATTATAAATATGAAGGCCTTAAAGACGGGGAAAATTCGACATACGCGGAGTTCAGCTATGATAAAGGCGAGCGTAATCTGCCAGGATTTGATAAATTTGAAAATAACTACACCAATATCCAGAGCGGCGTTTTGAAGCTCGACGCTAAATACGCCGATAATTCGCAGCGTTTTACGGCTGGAATAAAAAAAGGGACGAGGGATTTTAAGATAGGCGCGGCGGCGGTCGATGAAACTTATGATTCGTCGGTTTTATCGTTAGGTTATTGCAGGGATATAATATACGATCGTAATGAACTGAGCCTGCCGCTGACGCTTGAATTCGCCTTTCAGAACGACTCGCTCGATATAAAAAACGCGCAGTCATCCTCGGCGGTTTCGACAAGATTCGGCGCTAATGCGGAAAAAGCGTTAAACGAAAAAACGATGGTGCAGTTATCGCCGCAGGTATATAAAAACGGAGAAAACGACGCTAAAGTGGGCGGCGCGGTATCGCTGATATTAAAAGAAAACAAAGGTGAAAATGGCGGATTAAAGGCCGAATATGTATTAAGCGCGGGCAGGCAGGCGCTTAAATATGACGCGGCGGACTTTCTGTTTCCAGATGAAAACACGATCGTCAGCGCGAGAAACGCGGCGGGTGCAAACCGTTTCGACGGCAAAACCTATGAAAACGATGAAAAATATATACAGGTATCAGCAAAGGCTGATTTAAGCGAAGACACGCGAGTAAGCGCTTCTTATAAAAACGCTAAGAGTGACGGGCTTTTATATTTAACCGATTTAAATCTTAACGACGCGCGTTATACATTTAACTCGTTTGCCGGCGGCGCGCGCGTTAATAAATTCGACATAAAAGCGGCGCACAAATTAGATAAAGGATTAGAGGCGGACATCGCTCTGGCGGCGCTTAAGATAACTGATTCCGTAAACGATTTAATGCCATACATTCCTAAAAACGAATATGTCTTCGGACTGAATTACAAGCATGACAATGGGCTTTTCGTCAGATTCAATTATAAAGTAAAAGATTCGATGGATTCGTCTAAAAATCCAGCGGCTAATTTGAAGGTTGAGCGTTATTCGACGGCGGGAATATATGCCGATAAAAATTTTTCGGATAATGGAAAAATTTATTTTAAGGCCGATAATATATTTAACGCCGATCTCAAGTTAAGGCCCGGTTACAGTTATAAAGCCAGAACATTCGGTATGGGCATTAATTACGTATATTAAAATTGATATAGGAGTGATAAAAATGTTAGAATATTTCCAGAAGGGCGGTCCGGTAATGTATTTTATTCTGTTGCTGTCGATATATGCGTTGAGCATAATAATCGAGCGTCTGTATTTCTTTTACAGGGCGAGTTTTAATTACAGGACATTTATCGCAGACATTAAAAAAATGATAATGAATAAAGAGATCGAGCACGCATTGATGTTACTGAGAAGAACGCCGGGTCCGCTTGGGGCTATAATGTCGCAGACGCTTAATTTAGTTTCAGATGGAACGCGCGATTTAAGGGGCCGCATTAATGAAATAGGCGCTTACGAGGTGCAGAAATCCGAAGGTAAATTGAAACATCTGGCGGTAATAGGCAATATCACTCCGCTGCTCGGGCTTTTAGGAACGGTAACCGGCATGATGACGGCGTTTTCGACTATAGCTCTAAAGGGCGCGAATAATCCGACGGTAGTCGCCGGCGGCATTTCAGAAGCGCTGATAACGACGGCCTATGGGCTGATAGTAGCGATACCTGCGGTTTTTGCCTATAACTATCTCAGCTCGCGTTACGAAAATATAGTGATGGAAACCGAGCGCGCGGCTTCAGATTTCGTTGATTTTATTGAAAAAGGAATGAAATAATATGAGCTTCAATTTCCGCAAGCCCAAAAAATTCAGGGCTGAAATCAATATCGTCAATCTGATCGATATTATGTTTACGATTAATATCTTTCTGCTGATAACTACGTCGTTTGCTTCGAACCAGGCTAACGCGATAGACGTGAATCTGCCGGCGACCACGCAGGCGAAGGTTTTAAAAAACGACGAAAAGAAAACGTTGAGCGTAACTATCGACAGAATGGAAAAGATCTATTTAAATAACCAGGTGATAACCGTTGAAAAACTTCGTGATATATTCGCTGAAAAGCATATGCTTTCCCAGCAGATAGATCTCGTTGTAAGCGCGGATACTATGTGTTCGCACGGGCGTATCGTAGAGGTGCTTGATCTGGCTAAAAAGTACGGGATATCCAATTTGAGTATAGCCACAAAAAATCTTAGCGGAGATAAAAATGCAAGAAAAACAACGGCAATGGCGAAATAAATTAGCGGGCGCCGCGGAATATATCAAAAAAAGTTTCAGGGAAAAACCTGAAAATGCATCTATGGCGGTTTCGATAGCGCTTCATTTGATGCTGTTTACTTTTTTTTCGTTTTACTGTTTTAATTATCAGGGAACGGTATTCGGCAATGGCGAAGAAATAGCGGCGGGCGAAAATATAATAAAAGTAGATTTTATAGTCGAGGAAAGACCGAAATCCGCCGCGGCCGAAAGTAAATATTCAAAACTCGCCGCGACCAATAAAATCAGGCCATCCGCCAATATTAAAAAAGGTTTGAAAAAATCAAATAGCGCGCAAAAAAAACCTTCGGTTAAAGCCGCGGTAAGGCCAAAAAGCGAAACTCCGCCTCTTCGCGCCGATATAAAAAAAGCTATGGCGGCAATCGATTTAGACGAGAAATTAATTGATAAAGACGTTAAAAAAGTGGTTAAAGCCATAGAGATACCGGCAGAACTAAGCAGGGAGCTCGATAAAAAACTTAGAAATACCGCGCCTTTTGAGATTATCGACGGCACGGCGGAAGGAATCGTTAAAAAAGTTATAGACGCCGGCGACGAGCTCGAAAACATCAGCTTAAGTAAAACTGAAATTAAAACTTTAGACGCCGACGGCGAATTAGTCGCCTCATTAGATTTCATGCCCGTTTCTAAGCCTTCATCCGAAATCGAAAGCGACGAGGATTTAATACCGCAGGGTGCGAGCGTTAACAGCGCGGAGATAAACGCCAGAAACGCTAAAAACGGTTCGGCCGCTAAAAAATCAAAAGCCGGCACGGGCGCTTATGGAAAACCTTCGGGCGTCAAACAGGGAATGAAGTTTGAAATGATTGCTAACAGCACTTATGACGAAATACCGAGTTTTTTAAACGGCCCGCCGGCAATCGATTATCCTAAGTGGGCGCAGGAACAGGGCGTCGAGGGCACGGTTAAAATACTGCTTGAAATACTTCCTAACGGCGAGGTCGGCATGGTGTCTAAATTCGAATCGCCGATATCGGACAGGCTGGCGCAGTATCTTATCAAGCAGTCTGAGATGTGGCGTTTCAAGCCTATTTATAAAAGCGGCCGTCCTCTTTCAGGCACGGTAATGGTGGCGGTTGATTTTTCGCTCGGCGCGGGTAAGTTTATCAGTGAATAGAATATGATAAAAAACCAAAAATTAATATAGACAATGAATAAAATTAATATAATCAATTACATACTATATTCGGAGGCGGAACAAAACGTTCTGCCTCTTTCGTCATTATGCCATAACGGCTGCGTATTTTGCAGTCATAAGAATATATCGAAAAATGATTATTTATATAAATTTTATGATTATAAAAGAGATTTAAGCGATATTATCGAGCATATCGATTTTTTGGACCCGTCTAAAAAAGTGTATATCGGCGAATCGGCGACGAAGATCTTCGAAGGCGAGCCTTTTTTATTTACGGGCATAATCGAAGTTCTTAAAGCCGTGAGAAAGCGCGTGAAAAAGCCGGCCATCTGCATAACAACCTGCGGCGGATATATTACGCGGGATTTTTTGGATATAATAGAAGAAATAGCGCCGATTGAAATTAATTTTTCACTTAATTCATATAACGCGCAAACTCGCGATAGAATAGTTTTAGATAATAAAACCGCTGAAACGTTTAATAATTTGCATAAATTATCTTTGGTTAAAAATGGCGTTAAATTAAGCGTAAGCCTGATGGCGTTAAATGAAAAATTAACGCCGGCGGGGCTGTTGCTCGAAGATATCGTCCGGCTGAGAACTCTGGGTAATATATCGATAATTAAAATTTTTTTGCCGCGTTTTTCCGAAAAGCAATTTCATGTTTTTTTTAATAATTACGACGAATTTATCGATTATTGCGCGGTTATCAAATCGGCTTTCGGTGAAATTAACTGCCGGCCGGGCGCGGCGCCGGTAATATTAGAGCCGTTGCCGCCGGATTTTGACGGCGGCGAAACGTTTATTCATTCGGTGATTCCGGCTTCGAAAGCGGCTGCGCTTAACTTAAAATCAAAAGATAAAATTAAAGCGGTTAACGGCGTGGCGCCGCTTTGCAAAACGCACGCTTACCAGATGATCGTATCTTCGAAAAAAAAGGCGGTGTTGACGGTTGAATCATTTGATGAATGCGGCGGTGGAGGCAGAGGAGTCAAACATAGCGTTTCGTTTTCGGATTTTAACGGCGCGAAAGACGGCGCCGGCGGTATAGTTTTTACCTCGGATATGCCGCCGGAAGTTATCGGGCGGCTTATTAAAATCGACGGGCGGCTCGCGGGCGGAGGGTCTGCGGGTATTATCGCCACTACATTGCTTTCATTGGATTATATCGATGATATATTAGTTAAATTTAATATAGTTAATCTGCGCGCGGTCGCTTTTAAAAACCGGCGTTTTGGCGGAAATATCGACTGCGCGGGATTATTGACTCTCAACGATATAAGCGAAGAAATCCAGAGTGAAGAATTTATTAACCGCTACGGCCGGGATTTTAAGACGATTGTATTATCGTCATTAATGTTCGACCATCTTAATTACGATTTAAACGGCGATAATTTATTTGAATTTGCGTCGCTTGGCGGTTATGAACTTATAAGCGTTTGAGCGGCCGCCGCGTATTTTCTTGACAATATTTCTTAAGCGTTTTTTTTCGTGCCTTTTCTTATTTTAGAAGCTATCTGCATCACCATTAAATCTGCGTCGTCGAGTTCGCCGCGTAGCGGCGTTTTAAGCGCGCATTTGATCGAATAAAATAATCCGGCGATGTGTTCGCATTTTTTATAATATTCGTCGGGCAGAATATTCAGCTTATATATTTTAGCGTTGAATTCTTTCGGTGTTTCCGAAGGCCTTTTTACTATTCCTTTTTTTGCGAAAACGCTTATGAATTTATCGTAGAAATCGGTTTGTGAGGAATTATCCGGCGCTATTATTTTAGCTATTTTATATGAATGATCGGCGCCTAAAAACAGGCTGAGGAATCTAAAAGCCGTAGATTTGATTCTGGAGGAAAAAGTTATTATGAAAATAAAAATAAAAAACGGCGAAAACCAGAGCAGGTTATATTTAAAATCTCTGGCGAAGTTTTTAGCGAAATTTGAATCCGCATCCGATGCGCCCGGAGAATTTCCGGCGAGGCCCTGCTCGAAGATCGTTTGCGCGAAAATTGCCGTGTCTTTGAGCGAATGGTAAAAACTAACGGCCAGCGCTATTATATACTCGTTGCTGTAGTACGAGATATAGTTTTCGATATAAAAGTTTATATTGTCTATATATTTATTTAAAAAAGAAAAAAATCTGAAGCGGGTTCTTTCATTAGCCGCTGAAGCGGCGGTCGGATCGAATGTCACAAATCCTATATTCGGAAAATATACTTCCACCCAGGCGTGGGCGTCGCTGCCGCGAACCAGAAAATAATCGCCGCTTTCGTTATATTCAGGCGATGCGAAACCGCTGACCAAGCGCGCGGGAATTCCTATCGACTGGCACATAAGCGTCATCGACGAAGCGAAAAATTCGCAATGTCCGGCCTTTATAATGAATAAAAATACTTCATTGGGGTCCTGGTCCGAATATTTATATTCATCATATAAATCGCCGACCGCGGTGGTGTAGGTGAAATTATTCTGAAGGTAAGTCACTATCGCGTTAACTTTATCGATGCGCGCGGTGTGCATGGAGGTGAGCCGCCATGCGAGCTGTCGTATTTTTCTAAGATCGGAAGGATACATGAAATAATAATAATTGGCGATGCGCAGAGGGTCGGGCCCCTGAGTATTGCGAAGCAGTTCTTCGGAAGGGTTTATAACGAACGAACTGACTTTGAGCGTGCCTTCGGCTTCGCTCGCATAAAGATTTTCGATATAGTCGTTGTATAATATCGAGGATTTAATATTGGCCGAAACCGGCATGTAGAGGTGAGGAACGTGCCCTTCCGAATTTGATTTAATATAATAAGTGGCGTTAACTAATTCGCCGCTGGCTAAAGTGAGTTCTGAAGTGTCATGATTTATAATGAAATTGTTATTTTCGTCGTGGTAGAGCCGCCTGGAACCGAAGCCGGTGGCTATCCATTCGCGCCGTTTGTGCCAGTAGCGGTTGAAAGATTTCATTTTATAATGCGTGCCGACGTCGTTATCTTTGGTTATGCGCATAATCACCGAAGAAGACTCTTTTATATTTTCGATGGAATTAAAACTGAATATCGAAGACATGCCGGCGAATCGGAAGTGGAAAGGGTTGAAAAAATTAAGTTTGACGCGCGGCATAAAAACGAATATAAGCATGGCGATAAATATTACATAAATTATATATACCCGCGCGAACCTGTAAAGATGGAATGCTTTAAAATCTTCGGCGGCGCCATTTTTTTCTAACTTTAAATAATAAATAAAATGTGAAATCAGAAAATAAACGGAGGTTACCACGAACGCGCCTGAATATATTAAAATCCATATACCGTTGTGATTGGGCATTGAAAGATAAAAAACGCCAAGGTAAATAACGAAACTCATAACGTAATTTTTAAAATAAGAACCGTCTAAAAATCTGGTGATCTGGTATATAGTTAAAAATCCTATTATGGCGAAGCCGATATTATGCCGCAAGGCTATTACCGCTACGTACACGAAAGAAAGTGCGCGCAGCAGGAAAATAAAACTCACCGACATTTTATGGTCTTTTACGAAAACCGCGTAAAAAGATACCAGCAGAGCATAAAACGACGCGTAAAAGAATTTGTACGCATAACGCTCGAAAAGCGGCATGAATATCATTAAAATCATTAATAACATGCCCGGGAGATATATATTTATTTTTTTATAAAAATTATCGAGGTTTATCATATATTGCCATATTACTATATTGCTATATTACTTTGTCGCTTTATTACTATATTACTTTATTGCTACATTGCTACATTGTTACATTGCTATATCGCTTTATTATTTTATATTAAATTATTATATAGCGGCCGCGCTTAATTCTTCAAGTGAGGATATTGAGAGTATTTTTGAACCCGCGATTTTTAATTTTTTTGGAATCCGCCCCGTTTCGTTTTCTCCGGCGGCATCTATTGCAGCGTCGCCGTTGACGGCTTCTTCCGCGCCTTTGTCTTTAGTTATAATAATTTTACGAAGCCTGCCGCCGAGGTATTTATGTAAAAAATTGAGTCCTTCGAACGGTTGTGAGGAAACCACGAAAATATCCGAAGAGGCGTGCGCCTTATTAACGGCGCGTGTGAGGGCGGTCCGTGATATCGTATGGTTGCCGTCTAAGAGCGCTAAGTGGGAGAGCATTTTTTCGATCGAAGTTATCGAGGAAGTTATCGATTTTACCTTATCCGATACGGTTATCAGGTTAAAGGCGGCGTGCCTGTCGTTAAGGGCCGCGGCTATGCTCGAAGCGCAACTGACGGCGAGTTCGTAAGGCGGGCTCGAGCATTCATAATTTTCGGCCAGTAATAATATGATAGAATAACTAACGCTGTTTTTTTCTTCGTTCTGAGGAACTATAAGGGTTTTAGAAATAGAATAATGCCGCCAGTTGATCTTTGACGGCGAATCTCCGGCGTCGTAATCTTTGAAACGGCTTAATTCGCCGTAATCGGAGTTAAAAACTCGTTTTTTCAGACTTGTTTTATCGGCGCCGCGTGAGTTTTTAAATTGAACGCGCACGATGCGCGCAAAAACTATAAAATGTTTTCCGTGTTCGAGCTTTATTAGCTTTTCTTTGACCAATAGAGGAATATTAGATTTAACTGATAAAGGTGCGGCGATGACGAGACCGCGTTTTTTAAAATTGAAATTCAGGGTGATGGTTTTTGAAGCGTACGGTTCTAAATAATCTATGCGCGCCGGATCAAAATCGTATCTTTCAGATGATGCGCCGCAAAATTCGAGCATGAATTTTTCTTCGCGCCCGGTATTGGTTATTTCGGCGGCCACTTCAGCCGTAGAACCGGCGAATATCATATCCGAAAATTTAAGATTAACTGTAATGCCCCGCCCGGCTCTTGACGCTATGAAGTAAGGCGCGGCGAAAAAGGCCGTAAAAAGCGCAAAAACAAGATGAAACAAATTGTTGGCCGAATTAAACGCGCTTATTAAAAAAAACAGCCATAAAGTTGATAATAAATAATTCATAATAATTATCCGTCTGCTGTAGCCGGTTCTTAAAAACTCAGTTTTTTTAAATCACTGCGACCGAATCAATGCAGTCGCTGATTATATTAATAGCGATATCGCGCTCCATCGAGTATTCGGCGATAGGTTCGATTCTGTGGGCAAGAACGAACGGCGCTAAATATTTTACGTCGTCGTAAATGACATGATCGCGCCCCGAAATTAGCGCGAAGGCCGAGCAGGCTATTTTAAGCATGATCGCTCCGCGCGTGGATGCGCCGATTGAAACGCGCTTATCTTTGCGGCTCGCCTTGATTATATTCATTATGTACTCGACGACGCTGTCGCTGACGGTAACTTCCGCCGCTTCGCTCTGAAGAAATAAAACGTCTTCGATCGAAGCGACCGTTTTAATATCGCCGTCGTTTATTTTAACGTCTTTATGGGTTTTAATGATATCTTTTTCATGTTCGTAATCGGGATAGCCCATTTTAAAAGATAATATAAAACGGTCTTTCTGAGATTCGCCGAGCATATAGCAGCCTTCATATTCCATAGGGTTTTGCGTGGCCACCACCATGAACGGCTCTTTTAAATCGAGCGTCTGGCGGTCGATGGTTACCCGGCCTTCAGCCATACATTCAAGCAGGGCTGACTGAGTGCGCGGCGTTGAACGGTTGATTTCGTCGCACAGGACGATATTTGCGCATATGGGGCCGAAACGCACTTCGAATTCCTGACTTTTAGGATTAAACACCAGTCCGCCGATAATATCGGCCGGAAGCATGTCCGCGGTCATCTGTATGCGCCGGAATTCCGCGTCGATGGAGCGGGAAAGCGCCATGGCAAGAGTCGTTTTGCCTATGCCTGGAATGTCTTCGATGAGTATATGCGATTTTGATAATAAACCGGTGAGCGCCAGGATTATTGATTCACGCTTGCCGCGAACTATTTTTTCGATATTTTCGATAAGCGCGCCGATTATTTTTTTGCTTTTTTCAAAATTCAATTTTTATTCGCCCCGCTTTTTATGGTTTTTAAAAGGCTGATTAATATTTTAGCGCACGCTTCCGCGTCGGATAGCGCGCGGTGGTGATTATCCATCGTAATTTTTAATTTTTTAGTGACCGAGCCGAGAGAATGCGACTCGAAGTTCGGATATATCATTTTAGACAGTTTGAGAGTGCAGATTATGGGATTGACCATTTTCTGGTAGTAGCGGCGCATAAGCGCTTCGTTGATAAATGAAAGATCGAACGGCGAGTTGTGAGCCACAAATACCGAGTCTGAAATAAAATCTAAAAATTCAGGCAGGACATCGTCTATTGCGGGCGCGCCTTCGACCATGGAGTTTGTTATGCCGTTAATTTTAGTTATTTCTTCGCTTATTGAAATGCCGGGATTTATAAGCGATGAAAAAGACCCTGCCAGTTGGCCGTCGCAAACCCTGACCGCCGCGATTTCTATTATGGCGTCGTTTTTGGGCGATAGGCCGGTCGTTTCGATATCGACGGCGCAGTAAGATGGCGCGTTGAACAGCTCGGCGCCGCGCGGCGCTTCTTTTAATTTGCAAACCCCTTCGATAAAGCTGAAGCGCGGGTCATCGCCTATGTGAATTTCGGCGAGTCTGGAAGCCAGTTCGCCCTTAGCGCCCTTCATCTTCATAATATTAGCCACTATAAATTCCGCGCCCACGCCTTTGTGGCCTTCGGTTTTTAAAATATTATAAAGAGAGTCAAGCGTTCGTTTTTCTTTGCCTAAATTTTTGCGTTTTTTTGAAATTTCATCGTCGGTAATCATTTATCCACCGCCTGTATAGTCTTATTTATTTAAGTTTTTTTCGTTAAATCCGCGTATCGCGTTCGCGTTATAAATTTCGGTTATGCAGTTTGCCAATATATCGATATTGTGTATGGAGTTTAATTTAATTACATAGGTTTTCGCGTTTTGCGTGCCGTCGCCGATTAAAATGATGCGGCCGTCGTAAGCGTGGTTAAGAATTTTTGGATCGGGCGATTTAATAAAATTCCGCGCTTTTTCGTAAACGCCGCCGAATTCTTCGAAACTGAAAGTATATGCGCATTGCGGAATAAAGGCCTCCGCTACGATTAAATTATTAAACCTGATCTCCAGTTTTGAGTAATCGTCGTTTTTTTCGTCGCCACCCGCGGGGCTTTTGACTATATCGAATCCGGCCGCGTTTTCTTTGATGAATATAAGCGCGAGAGGCATCGACAGGAAAAGTTCTTTATTTTTTATTAAAAAAGTCCGGCAGCGAAGTCTGGCGAAGCCTTCCGTATCATCGAAGTTAACGTATCCTTTTCTGCGCGCGGCATCGTTAAAGGCGCGGTACGGCAGTTTTAAGTTAAACTCACGGGCGGCGGCTCCCCAGTTTTTAAAATAAGAGTCAGGGTCTAAGGTGACTTCGCTCGCCAGCGCAACGCGCGTGGTGCGCAAAAGCAGTTTATGAAGCCTGCCGCCGCTTATAGCCGGCGTTTCGTAAAGCATTTCAACGCCGACTGCCGAAGCGCCGGAACGCAGCATATAGTCGCAGACATCCGCTACCATATCGGCGTCTGGAAATTTTTTGAGTTTTTTAACGCAGCCGTCGGTTATTTTAATTACTTTAACCGAGTCGCGCGGGTCGTAAAAATCGAGCGGGCCGATAGGGTTCGAGCGGGAATATTGTAAAGACTCGCCCTGATCAAAGCGCTTGCGCTTAATCTCTTTCATTTTATTTTCAGCTTTTTTTAATTTATCGAGCTGATCGAGGGCGCCGCCGGAAGCCGTGCCGGCTAAGTAAAAATACGACGCCGCGGCGGTGAAGATCAAAACGAGCGCTAAAATAAAACCTCGGCGGCAAAAGCCTGCCGCAGTCTCTATGGCGACGCGGCGGCTATTTGCGGGTTCAGTGGTATATTTCATTTTATTTATATAGTTTAAACTATAAGTTTGGTTATATATTTCTTTGCTGGTATTCATATAATTAAAAGTATTGCTCGGCGTTTACTACGTCGCGGTTCATTTTTTTCAGGCAGGCCTCGATTTTAGCCAGCGCGAAAGGGTCCTGCACGAGCGTGCGGCGCAGTTGGCGAAGAAGATCGACGCAGTTTCTGAAAAGCCTTATAAGATCGCCTTCAAGCAGAAGAGTCTGGCTCGCGGTTATCTCTTTGAAAGTCGCGCCCGCGCTCCAGCGGTAGGCGATTTCAGCCATGGCGTTTTCGAGCGGCTTGACGCTTCCGAACTTGCAGTGGCTCAGTTCGATTCTTATCATATCGTCCATTTTAAGGCGGAATTCGCGAAGTATATGCTTTAATTCCCTGTTATTTATAGTGTATGCGGCGCGCGTCTTGTTTTCGAAGACAATACCGCATATTAAAGCGTTTAGTTCGTCTTCGCTCAGACGGGCTATATAGCCTTCGAAATATAATTCGGTCGCATGTATTTCGTAGCCGAATATCTGCGAGGCGAATTCGCCGCGCGGCATGAGTTTTTCTTTATCGACGTAGCCGATAGCTTCTAAGAAAGAGAATTTTTCGTTAAGATCGAAGCCCATATAATTGCTGATTTCGTATAACTCTTCCTTCGCGGTTACGTATCCGTCGGCGAGCGCGATGCAGTTGGAGTTATAGTGACAGTGCGAGCATTTAAGCCGTTTCATGTCGCGGCGCATAAAATTCATATCGTTTTGCGCCTGGTGCATCTGGGAGCGTATTCCGGCGTGTTCTTCGGGACGAGTTTTTCTGAGAGAGCGCTTTAATTCGTTGAAATTTTTCTTGAGCGCTTCCACATCTTTGAGGTTTTCGACGTATTCGACGAGAGTCTTGCGTGGCTGCGGGAGCTGACATTCGATAGAATCAAGGCTTTTTTCAACGCTTTTCAGCCTGTCGATTTTGGTCTGGATAACATTTTTCATCTGAAAGTAGCCGAAGGATTTATGGCATAATTCGATAATTTGTTCGCGACTGTGGTCTGAGTAGAGGTTAAGTATGCTCGAATATGAAAAAGCGAACTGGCTTTTTAACGGTTCGATGCGGCCGGTGAGGGTTTTACGCACTTCGGCGTAGTTATAAAATTTGGGATCGATCAGCGCGTAAACGAAACCTTTCGGGTCGATTCCGCGGCGCCCGGCGCGGCCGGACATCTGCTGGTACTCATGCGATTTAAGATAGCGGAATGAAACGCCGTCGTTTTTTTCGAGGCCGTCGAAAACCACCGTGCGCGCGGGCATATTAATTCCGACCGCAAAAGTTTCGGTGGCAAAAAGCAGTTTTATAAGATTTTTGGAAAATAAAATTTCGACGATATCTTTTTGAGGCGGCAGCATTCCAGCGTGGTGAAAAGCCGTGCCGTGCTCGACTAAACGCCTTAAATTCTGGCTCGAAAGGTAATTTTGAAGGTTGAAGCGGTTGATGTGCTCGTCGTATATTTTAACTGCTTCTTCGGATTCTTCCGGCGTGAGCAGGTTCATATATTTATAAAAAAAGGCTTTTTTTTCGCAGGTTTTGCGTGAAAAACTGAAGCATAGCGTCGGCACGAGTTCTTTAGATTTTAAATATTCGAATATGGGCACGCCAGTGCGTTGCTGTTCGATCGGCGCGCCTGAAGCGATCAACTGCTTTTTGCGGTCGGCGATCGAATTGGCGTATGAGAGGGCGTTATTTAGATTTTTAAGCGGGAACGCCTTATTGCCGCCGTCGATATATACGAATGATTCGAGAGGCACCGGCCTTATCGTGTGAAGCACTATCGATACTTCGTGGCCGCGGATAGACTGCATCCAGTTTGCGAGTTCTTCAACGTTAGCTATCGTTGCCGATAACGATAAAAATCGGATGTGAGTAGGGGCGAGCATGATGCTTTCTTCCCAGACCGTTCCGCGTCGAGGATCTTCTATAAAATGTATTTCGTCGAAAATTACGTATTTAACGTGCGTGAGCCGTTTCGGGTCGTCATATACTATGTTTCTGAATATCTCGGTCGTCATTATCAGGCACGGCGCGTTCTGGTTAATAACGACGTCGCCCGTTATTATGCCGACTTTATCGCCGTACGCTTCTTTAAAATCGCGGTATTTTTGATTGGACAGCGCTTTTATAGGTGCGGTGTATATGACTTCGGCGTTTTCGCGTATGCATTTATCGATAATATATTCCGCCACAAGAGTTTTTCCTGAACCTGTAGGAGCGCATACTATGACGGTGTTCTGATTGTCTATGGCCTCTAACGCCTGGACTTGAAAATCGTCTAATGTAAAATTTTTATACTGCATTAAAAATGTTCTCCATTCTCATGTTTTATTTAACAATCAGAATATTATACATCAATTTATCTTTATTTTCAATAATTTTTTATATCCTTTTCGTATTATATTAACGCTTTCATCCTCTCTTAAAAAAATAAGCCGGAAAAAATAAATTGAAAAAATAAAAAAAAAATGTTATCATCCTGACAGCGTAACAAAAATTTTGGAGGTATTATGAAAAAATTCGCGTCAATCCTTGCAGTCCTTTTTGTTTTATCGTTTATCACCGCCGGTTTCGCGCAGGAAGCCGCCGCTCCCGCTGAGCAAGTAAAAGCGGCAGCCGAAGTTAAAGAAGCGGCGCCTGCCGCTGAAGCCAAAACGGGCGATTCCAAACTCCCTGAAACTTTAATGAAGGCTTACGAAAAAATGACGGTTAACGTTACTTTTTCGATGGAAGTTAAAACGAAAATGAACGGCCAGGTATTTAATTCGAAAACCCAGGCTTATTTTAAAGACGCTAAACATTACAGAATGGACAGCGAAGTAGCCGGTCAGAAGACCAGAATGGTCGTTGACGGCGAAATCGCGTGGACCTATATGGAAGCCAATAATATGTTAATGACGATGCCGGTCCCTCCTTCCCCGACCGATTTAAAAAAAGACATCAATTACACTGAAGGCAAAGACGGCGAAAATGTAACTTATACTTTTACGGACGCAAATTCTCAGATGAAAGTCGTTACCACCGTTAATCCTAAAGACATGCTCGTAGTTAAAACGAATACTTTCGACGCTAAAGGCGAAGCTATAAGCGAAATGATTTATGGCGATTGGAAATTCGATAAAGTCGAGGATTCCATATTTAATAAACCCGAAGGCGCTCAGGAAATGACGATGCCCGCTCAGCCCGCTCCTACAAAATAATTAATTAAAACCGTATTTTACGTCCTGATCCCGGTTATAAAACCGTGGCCGGGCGGGGCCAATAGGCTATCCCCCTTTAGCGTGCATTTATTTTGCATGCCAGGGGGATTTTTTTTTGTATCATATTGATAACCTGCGGTTGTAACTAACAGTCATAATTTTTTGAAATAATTTTTGTATCGAGCGAAAAAAATAAAAAAAAATAGCACATATTTTCAATTTTTGTAGTATAATTATTGTATCGTTAAATGTTGTAACTATGAAAGAAACCATTTTTTAAATAAATTACGCAGAGGTGAGTCGTATGAAAAAATTCTTAAATTACGCCCTTATTGTTTTATTGGCGGGTTTTATTACGGTGTCCGAAACCGGCCGGGCCGCCGGGCAGTCTTCGATAACCGCCGTTAAGCAGAATCTGGCCACTTCCGAAATATCGGCGAGCTCGAAAGCCCCAGCCGCCGCTTTGGTTGCAGGCGCGGTTACCGGCCATGGCGTTAACGTCAGAAAAGGCCCTTCTACTTCCGAAAAGAAAATACACGACGTTTTATACGGCTCTCGTCTTCAGATACTCGAAGAAAAAAACGGGTTCTATAATGCTAAATTCGAAGACGGCACCACCGGCTGGATAGCAAAGCAGTTCGTAACTACGACCGATAAAAATTTATTGAGCGAAACTCAATATTCCAGCGCCGCACTCGAAGAATCTTACGAAAAATTTAAAACTACCTACGCCGCGTACACTAAATTAAGAAATAAAGCGTCATACGACGAATTTAAAAAGGCTTACCTTACTTATCGCAATTTGTCGAAATTATCTCCGGAATATAAAAATCTTCAGCAAAATCCTGCTTTAACCAAAATAATTATCGACAAAAAAACTTATACGCTCACGGTATATTTAAACGATAAACCCGTCCGCGCATTTCCTATAGCTTATGGCGGCAATCCCGACGGTAAAAATAAACAGGCGACTGGCGACAGCAGAACGCCCGAAGGCAATTTCAAAATAGGTTATAAAGATGTCCGTCCCTACGAACCCGTCGCCACTCGCGGCATGTGGCTGGAAACTAAATGGAGCGGAATCGGTATCCACGGAACTCCATGGCCCGATTCGATCGGTTCGAAGGCCTCTCACGGATGCGTCAGAATGTATTCGCAGGATTCGATCGAGCTTTACAAATTAGTGCGCGCCGGAACGCCGGTTACAATTAAAGGTGAAACCGCGGCCGGCATATAAATTTGCGCGCCGTCCAATTAAATAAAGGCTTTATTTCAAGTTAGATATGACACATACTTTTATCGGTCAGGTAAAAAAATATAAATAATAAGTTTAGTTTTAATCAAAGCATTTTAATTAAAATGCTTTGAATTTTTTTTGAGAGGCAGAAAATATGAGAATACAAATTACGCCCGGAATCGTCCGAAAAATTAAAATTTCATCATTTTTTTATTCAATTTTGCTTTTAATGTTTTTAATATGTTTGATATTCAGTCAGCCTTTGCGCGCCGAAGAAAGTATTGGCTCACAGATGAGCCCCTTTGACGCGGACGAAGTCGGGATCAACCTTGAAATCGGCGATATGGCGGTTAAAGCCGGCGACTACGATTCGGCGATTTCCGCTTATTCGAGAGCCTATCTGCTCGATAATAAAAACTTCGCCGCCGTTTATAATTTAGCATATACCTATCAGTTAAAAGGCGCGTTAAAAGAGGCCTTAAAATATTATAAAGTGTCGTCGCGTATCGAGGGTAAAAGATATGAGCCTTACCTTAATTCGGGCGCCATTTATATGATTGAAAAAAATTACGAATCGGCCGCCGCCATGTTTAAAGAAGCAGTCAGAATTAATCCTGAAAATATAGACGCCAATTATAACCTGGCGGTTATCGATATAGACCGCGCCGATTATAAAAGCGCGCTGGGGCGTCTCAATAAAATGCTCGAATCGATAAGCGAAAAAAAAGGCAGCGATTATTATTCGATCAAACTTAAATCGGCTTTGTGTCATATCGCGCTTGGCGAGACCGGCGCGGCCGCCGAATGCCTCGATTTTCACTCAGACAATAATATAGAGGAAATCGAAAAATATTATCTTACGGGCTGTATGCTTCATAAAGCGGGCAGCTCCGACGAAGCGGCGAAAGCGTTTCAAAAGGCTTTAACGCTGGCTAAAACTCCCGAATCGGAATCTTTAGCCGAAATATTGAATGAAAAAATAGCGCAGTTCAAGGCTACGAAAAAGGCCGGCAGAATTGCCGATTAACTGCTCCGTCGCGTTACTATAATATGACGGAATAATTTGATATATTAAATTATGCGGTTAATCTCGAGGAGAAACGACCATGGATTTTAAAAAAACGTGTGCCGCGTTTTTACTTGGCTGCGCTATAATTTTAAATTCTTTTTTATCCGGTATTTCCTATTGTAACGATGACGGCGACGCTCAACGGAATGGTTCGAGCGCTGCCATTCCGGGAGGCGGTACGGAATTTCTCGATACGTTCTTCGATAAGCTCGACGATATTAAAGCCGTTAATATTGCAAGTAATTTTAAAATTCAGGAAGTGATCGATTTAAACGGCCGGTCAACTACGACAACAAAGTCGGGCGTTAAAAGCCCTTTTTATAAACTTAAATGCCGGAACCCCGGCGAAGAAGTTATGCGCTGGCAAAATACTGAAGACGCGCCGGATTTTTCGGCGAATGCAGGCGATTTTTCAGACATTTCGGGCGAAGCGCCGCCGCTTGACTTTACTTCGGTCGTTAAAGATAAAATGGTTGCCTGGAATTTTCTTGCAAATGGCACGAAAAATAAAAATCGAGAAGACCTTGAAAAAGCGGCTGATTTATATGAAAAATTGGTGCTTTCATCGAGCCGTAAAGACGGCAAATTTTTATATTTTCTCGCCAGATGCTTCGAAGAATTAGGTTATATAGCCGAAGGCGCGGATAAAACAAAAAAACTTGCCGCCGCTAATAAACTGTTCAAAGAATCGGCTGAAAGACTTAAAGTCTCTCCAGATAAGACTAAATGCGTTTCTTATAAAGACGCCGTCGATAAAGTGGATATGGTCGTACCCGGATCGTTTGATTCAAACACTGCCGACTTCGTCGGTTTTGGTGGCCTGATACCTGTCAGCGCACCCGTTACGAGTGAATTCGGCATGAGACGCCATCCGGTTCGCCGCATTCAAAAAATGCATAAAGGCATAGACTTTGGCTGCCCGCGCGGCACTAAATTAAAAGCCATAGGCGACGGCAGGGTCGTTCAGGCCTGCTGGGTCAGCGGATACGGCAATACCAACGTAATAGAGCATGTCGTCGGCGGAAAAAAATACTTTACCAGATACGCCCATCTTAAAACGACCGCGCCTGTCGGTACTCTGGTAAAACGCGGTCATGACGTTAAAGGAATGATATCCGGCAATACCGGTGTCGGAACCGGTCCGCACCTGCATTTTGAAGTGCGCATAGGCTATCAGTTGGGTGAAGCCGTCAATCCCAGAAGGTATTTCGGAGTGCTTGCCAGATAAAAAAATATCAAATAAATTCAGCCGTAACAATACAATATTGAGGCAGTAAAAAAGTAAAGAAAAGGCGGGACTGATTTATGAAAAATAAAATTTGTTTATTGTTTTTATCGGTTATCATCGTTGCTGTCGGAGCGGCTTTTCATACGGCGGCCGCGCAGGACGTTTCTGCGTTCGCCAGCTTTAACAAAAACGCCTTTAAAGGAAAACTTTATGCATCGATAAAACACGGCGTCGGTGAAGGCGAAGTGGGCGGCGTTATGGAAAATAAAACGGCCGAAACCGTTTTATTGGGGCCTTCGGCTTTTTGCGCCGATGCGGCAGGTAATTTATATTTCGTAGATTGTGTCAATTTGCGCGTCGTAAAATATGACGCCGCGCAGAATAAATCCGCGGTCATATTCGATTATAAAAACAGCGGCATAAGGAATGGTTTTGTTTCTGATATAGCCGTCGCCGCTTCGGGTGACATATACCTGCTTAACGCGTCGGAAAGTTATGTTTATCGTTTTTCTTCCACCGGAGGTTTTTTTGGCGTTATCGGCCAGATCGAGGACCGTCACGTCGCAAAAAGAATCGCCGCTATATTCTGCGATTCATCGTCCAACCTTATAGTTATCGATGCGCAAAACCCTAACGTGGTCGTTTTCAGCCCTGATGGCAAAATAATTAAAGAAACCGAAATTAAATTCGAAGACGCCTCTTCGTACGCGATTAATGCTTCAGGAAAACCTTTTGCGTCACGGCTTGGCGATTTTGGCGCGGCGCTGGTCGATATTGAAACCGGGACGGAGACCTTATTAAAATATGAAATTGACGCTAAAAAAGAAGATAAGCTCGTCGAGGCGCGCCTGATCGGCTTTGACTCCGCCGGCGCGGCTTATTTGAAAATGATCGTAATAGACAAAGAAGGCGGTATCGTTAATAACGATATAGTTAAATATATAAACGCCGACGTCGAAAAAAGTTTGAAAGTGCCTTATTACACTATCGATGAGCAGGAATTAATCGTTAAAAAACCGGAGATCATTTTAAAAGAAAATATGATACTCGGTTATTATGATTCAGAAACTTTTTTTGACGTTCTGTCTTACCAGATTAAATAATGCGGCAGTGAAAAAGCATTATTAAACATATTTGTTTAAATTAAACTTGATTAAACTCAATTTACTGAGACTTCGCTCTATACAATTCGATTAATTTTTAGCAGTGCCATTATTAAAATCGATTTGCGGTGATTTTTAACGCGAGCGGTTAAATTAATTTGCATTGATCCGTTATTGCACCGCATGTGCGCGCGCGTACGCGCGCAAATGCAAATAAGCAATCTGGCAGACAAATAAGTAAAAGGCAAGAAACAAAAACAAAAAGAAAAAGAAATTAAAAACCCTGACAGAAAAAGCTGTCGACAAACCGACAAAAAAGCGTCAGGCAAATTGCGGATNNAGGGTTGCTAACCTTTTCTCCCTCCTTTCAAAAAAAATCAAATCAAAGTAGTTGATAATTAAAGGCTTATTTTATATAATATATATCATGAAAACGATTTATTTTATGATCGGGCATATTATTGTGTTAAAACTTGTTTTAATATTTACCGTTATATGTTTTATTCAGCCTTTGTCCGTTCTTGCCGGCGAAAGCGGTGAAACGCGGTTAGAGGCTGGTTCCGGCATGAAGCCGGCCGTTAAAATAATTAAGTTTGTTCCGCCCACCGGGGAATACAGAAACGGCGACACTGTTTATTCGTCGCTGGCGTTTAAAAATGAAGGCAGCTCGCAGGTGCGGATATGGGCGGGATACAGCGTTTGCGACGCCGGTAAAAACTGGCATGACGCGCCTTGTTTCGGCCCGGTAAATCTCGCCGCCGGCGAAGTTTCCGCTTTGATTACTTTAGCCTGGAAAGTTCCGAACGACGCTTCTTTTACCGGAGGCCTTTTTGGCGTGAGAATGGCTTTGTGGGATGCCCCGCCTGGCGGCGGCGGCTCGAAGCGCCTTGATTTTATTGACCGCGCGGGCGCTTTTTATGGTTTTAACGATAATATCGAAAAACAAATTATTTTATCAGCTTTAGCGTTTAAGTCTATACCCGACTGCGTTAAACCGGCCGGCAACAGAGGCCGGCTTTTATGGAAAAACGCCGCGTCCGGCGGTGATAGCGGGTCGGTAAGCCTCGTTCTAAGAAAAGATTCTTTTGACGGCGCGGAAATTTTTTCTGAACAGACCTTTTCTTACGGCCATTTTGAAGCTGTTATTAAAACGCCGGCGGTTTTAAAGACGCAGTATACGAATAGTTCCGATGAAGAAAAAGACAATGCGGGCGAGGGATTCACGCTTAAGGCGGTTACCGGTTTTTTTTTATTCGAGCCTTTGAGCGAAGATGAAATTACGATAGAGATTTTTAACGACGGTTCGCGGCGCGTATGGTTCAGCGCTTTTATCGGCGGAAAACAGAGAGCGCGCGCCGAAAGCGTTCTGGAATTCGATCCGGGCGCCGGTTTTCATTCTTACGCCGTTAATTATTCAGCCTCCGGTGTGGAATTTTTCGTCGACGCAAAATCGGCGGCCGTATTTATTAATGACGGCGGCGGTTTAAAATCGCCCAGAAACGATAAAATGAAAATTTATTTTAATTCATGGTTTCCGTCCTGGAAGGAATTTCAGCCTTTTTATTTAAGCGATACGCCTCGAAGCAACTACATAACTACGATCAAAGAAGTTAAATATAGCGGGAGACAGTTAAAATCTACTGAGGAATAAACTATAAAATATAGCTTTAGCGTTTTATTTTTTGATTTTAACCTATGTTTTTTTGTTAATTATAAAAATAGAGAGGTAATAAAATGATTGGAAAAATTAATGAGTTAATTGCATCATTGGTGACGCCGGGTTCCGCCTTCGCCGGCGAAGGAGAAGAAAACCGGATAGGCGTGCTTTATAATGAAGGTCTTTCTCATATTAAAGCGGTTAATTTTAAGCTGGCCCTTATTTGTTTTAATAAAATATTGAAAATCGATCCTAAACATTTAAAAGCTCGTGCTATACGCGATAAACTGATTGAAAAAATAGAGCACAAAGATGAAACCGGCTCGGATAAAGCCAGCGAAGAAGATATCGAAACCTGGTATAACGAAGCGAATGCAATGCTGGAACTTGGCATGTATAATGAGGCCGTCGAATCTTTTGATCGCGCGCTGGCGGGCTGGCCGGAAAATGCGGTTATTTTATACCGCAAAAGTATCGCGCTTTCGAAATTGTCGCGCTATGAAGACGCGATAAACTGTCTGGAAAAGGCGCTGAAAATCAATCCTTCGTTTTCCGACGCATGGCATGCGATGAGCGCTAATTACGCGCGGTTGAATAAAGTCGACGAGGCGCTCAGGTGCCTCGACCGCGTCGTCGCCATCGATCCGCAGCACGTGCCTTTCGCGTAATAAAAGGAACGCCGCGCTGGTTTTGAACTTATATCGTAATTAAAAAAAGGGGGCTGATAATGGATCATAATATAATAATCTTTACCGTAATTGTTTTTGCCTCTATGATAATGCTGCTGCGTTTTATTTCCGCGCTTATTTACCCTTTTTTACTGTTGATGGGGGCTATTTTCGTTTTTTTTACGATAAAAAAAATGCTTGCCGCCGCGCGAAATAAAAATAACGGATTCGATTATACCGTTGAAGAACGCGAGGAGGGCCTCAGCCTTAAATATTCAAAAATGATAATAAAGCTGCGCAGAAATTTCGATGAGATCAAAAGCTCATTTATGGGAGATAAGGTCGTGGGTCCGCTTCTGGAAGATATCGACGGCATTTTATCCGCGCTGGTCGAAGAAAATATAGAACTCGGCCGCCGCGCTTCTCAAATGGAGCAGTATATGACGACTATCGACATAAACGAACTCCGCGTCAAAAAGGTCGAATATATGGCCGGAATAAGGAGCGAAACCGACGAATCGCTCAGAGCCGAATATGTCAAATCACTGGCCATGGTAGATGAAACTCTTTCAAGTTACGAAGCGGGCGAGAGGATGATCAAGTTGATAGATCTGGAAATGTCTCGCAGCAGCAATTATTTTGATATCGTAAAGATGAAGATCGCTAATTTATGCGTATCACAGAGCTCGTCGGCTAAAATGGAAATCGATGAAATTTGCGCTGAAATTAATAAACTTTTTGCCGATATTAAAAAACTGAAAAACAATTTTTCACAAATCATTGATTATAATTGATTGAAGTGGTATAATATATAACTTAAAATCAATTATAAAATTAATTCAGCCTGGATTTATACAAGCGGTTTTAATGTTTTAACATTCTGATCGATTCTCATAATAACACATCAAAAAAATAAATTTAAGGTAAGGAGTCAGTTTATGTTCACAAATAATCCATATCTCACCGACGCTCAGCTTGAAGCCGAAATGGCGCGCTGCGAATTTTGCGAGGATAAATCCTGTAAAAAAGGCTGCCCCGCGGATTGTTCGCCCGCCGATTTCATTATGGCGGCTAAACTTAAAAATAACGCGGATTTTTTGAGGGCCGCAGGCGAGATAATGAGTTATAATCCGCTTGGCGGGATTTGCGGCGCGGTATGTCCCGATAAGCATTGCATGGCGCTGTGTTCGCATAAAAAATTCGACAGGCCCGTCGATATTCCCTCATTGCAGGCGAGTATCGTAGAACGCGCAAAGAAACTGGGCGGCCTTCCAAAATTTAAAAAGGCAAAATCATGCGGTAAAAAAGTCGCGGTAATCGGCGCCGGCCCTGCCGGATTGGCTGTAGCGGCATCTCTCGGCCAGAAAGGCTATAAGGTCGATATATTCGAATCCGATTCCAAACCGGGCGGCGCGTGCAATATTATACCCGATTACAGATTGAATAAAAAAATACTTGAAACCGATATCGATTTCGTTCTCGGTTTGGGCGATATTACGCTTAAAACTAAAAAAAAGATAGAAGACCCCTCATCGCTTTTAAAGCAGGGATATAACGCCGTATGCGTCGCTACCGGCCTGTGGGCGCCTATAAAAATGAATATCGCCGGCGAAGAGCACGCGCTTTATTCTCTTGATTATCTCAAAAATTCAAAAAAATATAAATGCGGCGGCACCGTAGCCGTTATCGGCGGCGGTTCCGTAGCCTGGGATTGCGCCATCACGGCTAAAACCAACGGCGCGAAAAAAGTCGAAATGTACGCGCTGGAAAATTTGTCGGAAATGACTTTAACCGCTAATGAAATGCACGAACTTACCGCCAGCGGCGTCGATGTAAACGGCCGCACGAAGGTTAGCGAAGTAATAGTTAAAGGCAAAAAAATAGCCGGCGTTAAAACGATGAAGGTCGAATTGAACGGCAAAAAATTCAGCCTTAAAGATATCAAAGACATTAAAGGCAGCGAACAGCTTCGCGATTACGTCGATATGGTGATAGTCGCCGTGGGCAACCGTTCCGGCCTTAACAAAATAGATAATCCTAATATATTTTACGCGGGCGACTGCGTCAACGGCCCGACGACGGTAGTCGAAGCGGTAGCGGCCGGCAAAAACACCGCAATTCAAATCGATGAAGTTTTAAATAAAAAGAAACCGTCGAAATTCGAAAAAATGGTTAAAAGCACCGTACCCATTGACGGCTGGGAACCGGTTCCCGTCTCGCTCGAAACCGATTTTTTTGGCCGCAAGATCGAATCTCCGTTTATTCTCTCAGCAGCCCCGCCGTCGGACGGCTACGAACAGATGGTTTTAGCCTATAAAGCAGGCTGGGCCGGCGGCGTCATGAAAACGGCTTTCGACGGCCTCGATATTCACATTCCCGCCGAATATATGTTTCAGATAACGCCTCAAACTTACGGTAATTGCGATAACGTTTCCGGCCATCCGCTCGAGCGAGTTTGCGCCGAAATAAAAAAACTCGTTAAAGAATTCCCGTCTAAACTTACTATGGCTTCTACCGGCGGCCCGGTCAGCGGCAACGATAAAAACGATAAAAAACAATGGCAGGCCAATACTTTAAAACTCGAAAAAGCCGGCGCTATGGGAATCGAGTACAGCCTTTCCTGTCCGCAGGGCGGCGACGGCACCGAAGGCGATATAGTATCGCAGAACGCCGCGCTCACGGCTAAAATAATAGATTGGGTAATGGAAATTTCGAACCCTGAAATACCTAAACTTTTCAAACTAACGGCGGCGGTTACTTCTATCGTGCCTATAATGAACGCGATTAAAAAAGTATTCGGTAAATATCCCAAAAAGAAAGCCGGCGTTACTCTGGCTAATACCTTCCCTACGCTCGCTTTCAGAAAAGGATCTAAAAAACAGTGGGAAGAAGCTGTAGTGGTCGGCATGAGCGGCGAGGGAGTCACTCCCATATCCAATCTTACGCTCGCTAACGTTTCCAATCTCGGAATCAGCATATCCGGCAACGGCGGACCGATGAACTATAAAGCGGCGGCCGATTTCCTCGCTCTCGGCGTTAAAACCGTTCAGTTCTGCACCATTGCGATGAAACACGGCGCGGGCATTTACGGCGAACTGGCTTCGGGCGTATCGCATCTTATGCAGGAGCGCGGCATTAAATCGATGAAAGAATTAATCGGGCGCGCGCTTCCAAATCCCGTTACCGGATTTATGGAATTAACGCCCGTTAAAAAAATATCGCATTCCGATAAAGATCTGTGCATGCAGTGCGGCAATTGCAAACGCTGCCCGTATTTAGCCATCTCGTACGATAAAAACGGCTTTCCCGTTACCGACCCTGAAAAATGCGTCGGATGCAGTATCTGCGCTCAAAAATGTTTCGCGGGCGCTATCACGATGAAAACGCGCACTAAAAAAGAACTCGCGGCTTTAAAAGAATGCTAACGTCCGCTTAAAAGCTGTAAAGCGGCCGCCCGCACTCGCGGGCAAATATGACTGGTATAAATAATTAATATACGGAGGAATAAATTAAATGTCAACTACGTTGATCAAAAATGGTATAATAGTTACTCTGGGCGATAATAATAAAGTGCTTTACGGCCACTCGCTTTTAATCGAAGGCGATAAAATAAAAAAAATCGCTCCGGCCGATGAATTTAAAGATAAATACGACACGGTAATAGATGCCCGCGCTAAAGTGGTAATGCCCGGTTTCATAAACGCGCATATGCATTTTTACTCCACTCTCGTTTGCGGCCTCGGCAAAGCCGATCCGTCGAAAGATTTTAACGAAGTATTAAAAAATCTATGGTGGCGCCTCGATAAGAAGCTCGTTGCCGACGATTGCTATTACAGCGCGCTTCTTCCGATGATTAACGCCATAAAACGCGGTACGACCACTCTTATCGATCATCACGCAAGCCCTTATGCGATAACCGGTTCGCTGGATACGATCGCTAAAGCCGTTAAAGAAACCGGCCTTCGCGCCTCGCTCTGTTATGAATTATCCGATCGTGACGGCGAAAAAATAGCGCAGGAAGGCATCGAAGAAAACATTAATTTCATAAAACGCTGTAATAAAGAAAAAGACCCTCAATTAAGCGCTTTATTCGGTCTTCACGCTTCTTTTACCATAAATGATAAAACGATGGAAAAGGCCGTTAAAGCGGCTGAAGGCCTTGGCAGCGGCTATCACGTTCATACCGCCGAAGCCATCTCCGATCAGGATTATAACGTTAAGCATTTTGGAACGCGCGTGGTACAGCGTTTTAAAAAATTCGGCATACTCGGGCCTAAAACTATATGCGCCCATTGCGTTCACATAAACGATCACGAGATGGATATTTTAAAAGAAACCGACACGGTAGTCGTTCATAATCCGCAGTCGAATATGAATAACGCCGTAGGCGTCGCCGATCTTATTTCGATGAGTAAAAAAGGCATACTCGTCGGCCTCGGAACCGACGCTATGACGGTTAATATGCTCGAAGAGATGAGAGCCGCGATGTGGATTCGTCATCTTGCCGAAAAAGACCCGTCGTGCGGCTTTATGGAAGTAACCACCCTCCTTCCGTTCAATAATCCTAAAATAGCTAACCGCCATTTTTCGGGTCTCGGTCTTGGCGAATTAAAAGCCGGCAATGTCGCCGACGTAATATGCATCGACTATATCCCGTTCACTCCGTTCGATGAAAGTAATTTCCTCGGGCATCTGTGCTTCGGAATAGGCGGCGCGAGCGTCGATACGACTATAGCGGGCGGTAAAATTCTCATGCATAATAAAACGCTAAAGATAAATATCGACGAAGAAAAAATAGCGCATGAAGCGCAGAAATTAGCTAAATCATTGTGGGAACGCTTCTAAGCTAAGCGTTGCGGACGATTTAAGATAAATCAACCGGTTTTAAAAAAAGAGAGCGCGGAAAATGCAATATTTGTGCGCTCTCTTTTTTATTTCAGGGCTGATTATAAATGAATAATGTGTTAGTTTAAGCTAAACTACATCAAAATATAAAAATATGAAGAGGTTATATGCTTAAAGTTTGTTCCATTAAAACTTCTCGAAGGGTCGAATTTATAAATATTACGGGCCAGCTTAAAAAAGCGCTTGTTGAAAGCGGCATTAAGGCTGGAGTTGTGAATATATTTGTCCCGCATACGACCGCGGGTGTTACTATTAACGAAAATGCCGATCCAGACGTAGTGAGCGATATAATAGCTTATTTTAATAAGGCCGTGCCCTTTAACGATAATTACGCTCACGGCGAGGGCAATTCCGCCGCTCACATTAAATCGACGCTTTTCGGTCCTTCGCTTACCATTATTGCCGATCAGGGCGAATTGCTTCTCGGAACATGGCAGGGCGTTTATTTTTGCGAATTCGACGGCCCGCGCATGCGTGAATTTTACGTGAAAATTATCGAAGGGTAAAGGCGCGCCGAAGAATAACCATCTAACTTTAAACCCGGCCTAATATTTATCATTTTTTTGACGAATTATTAAGACGGGATGGATTTTTTTACCTATATGTATGGAGCGTGCCGATGATTATAACTATAAAGATGCCTTATAAATTCTATTTAGTTTCGATAGTCCTTTTCTTTTTTATGGCCGGATGCGCGGCGGCGACTTTCGCATCGTCTCATCCGAAGGCGGGTTTCGAGGCCGAATATGAAAGCTGGGTTCATAACGCCGATATGCATATGCAAAAAGGGCAGCACGCCAACGCTTTATTGTGTTATTTCAAAGCGCGGCGTTTAAAACCCGGCGAGCAGATCGAATCGTTAATCGATAAGGCGAAGGAATTGCTTAATAAGCCTTCAGAGGCCGGCACAATGCTTGCTCCCATACCGCTTTGCGATGAGAGGATTGTCGTTCCACAGCGTAATTCGAGCCGCGGTAAAAATAAAAAAAACGTAAAAAGAGTCCAGTTTTTCCGTAAAAATTATGGTTTTTTAATATTTCCGAAAGAAACGATGAATTTGCGCGAAGGCGAATTTTTTGACTATAAAGGCGAAGATTCCTCTGTCCTGGCGGATGAAAGTAAAAGCAGAGACAATGGTAAAGATGGTGACAAAGATAAAAATAAAAACGGCGAAAAAGATGAAGACGCCGTAATCGGATATCAGGACGATTCGTCGGATGATACCGACGCGCTTAAAGAGCCGGGCGAAATAAAGGAGTATTTCGTTAATATCGATTCCGATGATAGCGGCTCTTTTAACGCACAGACGGTTTTGAGGCGCGGCGTAAAACAGGGTAAAATGATAGCGCTTACTTTCGATGACGGCCCGCATCCGACTCATACACCGAAAATTCTTAAAATTTTAAAGTCTAATGACGTAAAAGCCACTTTTTTTATGCTTGGCAGCCGGATTAAAGAATATGGAAAAATAGCGGCGAATGTTCACGCCGCCGGTCACGATATCGGCAATCACAGCTACTCACACCCGTTTTTCAGCAAGACCAAACATGAAAAAATAGATAAGGAAATATCGCGCACGGATGAGGCGATAAAAAAAATAACTAAATATAAAGAAGTTAAATTTTTAAGGCCGCCTTATGGTTCGCTTCCGAAATATGTAATTAAAAAAGCCGAAGACGAAGGTTTTTACATCGTGATGTGGTCGCTGGATTCAAAAGATTATCAGGGCCATTCGGTCGATTATATGCTCGATAAAATATTAAAACGTATAAAAAGCGGCGACGTCATGCTGTTTCATGACATACACCCTAATACGGTTAAATTAATGGCCGAGATGATTCCTATACTAAAAAAAGCGGGATTTAAATTCGTGGGTTTAAACGAAATCTACGATCTTAACTATACTCCTCAAAAACAGGAAATTAAAAAGCCCGCTGAAAAAACCGGTGAAGTTACGCTTATTTCGAACGCCGCCGCCGGCGCGGAAGTTAAAGTCGGTTTAAAAGCGGCGGCAGTAAGAGATTCCGGCAAAGAATCAGCCGTAGTAATCGAAACGGGTCTTCAATCGAGCGAAATTAAAATCAGCGGCGGATTAAAAGATAATAAAACCGTTACGAAATCAAAATCAAAATCAAAATTAAAAATCAAAGTTAATGAAGAAAAATTAAGCTCGAGGGATTTTAAATTCAGAGGCAATTAGCGGCTCTTTAATTTGTAGTGCGATATATCGCTGATTACAGATTTGATAAAATGGTTCGAAAAAAACTTGAAATGAGAAGGAAATGAAAACAGAGAAGAAGATGAAAAGTGTTAAAAAAACAGACGGCGAAGACTGCGGCGTTAAAATAATTCTAGCCTCGAAGTCGCCGCGCAGGCAGGATTTATTAAAAAATATAGGCATAGGTTTTGAAGTGCTTGTTTCTAATTTTGATGAAAAGAGCCTGTGTGCAGTCGATATGGACCCGCGCGAATACGCGGCCACTCTCGCGCGTAAAAAAGCCGAAGCGTCGGCGGCCGCCGTGAAAGCGGAAAAAAACGTGGAATATCTGATCATCGGCGCGGATACTATCGTGGTTTTAAACGGTGAAATTCTTGGTCAACCCGAAAACGAGGCCGACGCACGCATGATGCTCAAAAAGCTCTCCGGCGCGGCGAACCAGGTTATTACAGGCGTCGCGGTGCTCAGTCTTAAAGACGGTCAAAAGACCTTTCACAGCGCTTCTGAAAGCACTCTTGTATATTTTAAAAAACTTGGTGAATATGAAATAGACGCCTATATAAAGACCGGAGAGCCGCTCGATAAGGCTGGCGCATACGGCATACAGGGTGTCGCGTCTTTATTCGTCGAAGAAATTGAAGGCTGTTACTTTAACGTGGTAGGACTTCCCCTTATGCGCCTGTCGAAATTATTCGCCATGCACGGATATAGCTTGATTTGACCGATTTTCCGCGTTGGCTCGATGCCGTTTTAGAGCGGCCGGTTTCATTGCTGGCTGATTTAATTCAGCGAAGAACCTAAAAAAATAATATTAAATTAAAAAATTAAAAAACTCTTGTAAATTTTTTGAATTTGATATATCCTAGCTTATTAACAAAAAGCGGGGGTATGTTATATGTCGAAAAGTAAAGGAGTTTTTTTTATTTATAGATTTTTATCACGTCTGATAACCGGATTGTTGTTAACCGTATTAATATACAGCGTTGCAGTTTCGCCCGGATTGGCGGCTAAAGACGACGAATTGGACGCAACGCCTGAAGCCGCGCCGCCGAAAATATACACTGAAAAAGAAATATCGGCCTTCGATATAACTAAATTAAAAGATATCGCCGCGGCCGATTCAATCGAACAGAAGTCGCCACTCGCGCTTTACTGCCTGGCACAAAAATATAAGAGCGCAGGCGAAATTAAAAATTCCCGCGATTCTTTTCAAAAAATAATCGCCGCTTATCCGGCTCATTATCTGGCGCCGAAAGCTTGCCTGGAGCTCGCTTCCATCTATTCCGTCGAAAAAAACGCTTCCGCTGAAATCGAGATTTTGAATCTAATATCAACTAATTATTCACAATATTCCGAAAATTTAACCGCACTATATAAGCTCGCCGTTATTATGAAAAAAAATAAAAATATCGATGAAATGTATAAAAAACTCGAAGAAGCTTCGGTTTTATTCGAAGGCCGCCCGCAGGTCATTCCCATATTATTTATGAGCGCAAACGAATACCTCAGAAATTATAATACTAAAAAAGCGGCGGAAAAATTCGAAAGGCTTCTTCTAATCAAAGAACTTACAGTGAGCCAGCGCGCCATGGCTTTGCTCGGTAAGGCAGCATCCTTCGAGTATAACGCCGAACCCGAAAAAGCCTTAATGATATATGACGAAATTTTAAAAACGCAGCAGTTAGATAAAAATATATTGATGATAGCCGAGCGCGGCAAAATCAATCTTGAAAAAGCCCCTAAAGCCCCGCTCGTAAAAGCCTCCGAAATCGAAGCCAAACAACAGCTTCGTCCGGCCGAAGCAGCTACCGCTGAAACTTTATTAAAACAAAAGCCTTCGAGAGTGAGCGAAAACGTTCCCGCCGCTTTGCCCGATGGGCAGCCAAAACCAGCCACTTCCGAAGTGAAATTAAGAATAACCGATTGATCATATTACCCATTTATTAGATTGTCAATTCACCAGGTTTTTTAAAAAGGGAGGGAGAAAAGGTTAGCAACCCTTTCTCCCTCCCTTAAACCCTCCCACTTTCTGCAAATTGCCTGACGCTTTTTCGTTAGTTTATCTATTTATCTATTATTTGTTTATTTGTTGCCGGCTTGCTTGTTTGCATGTGCGCGCGTACGCGCGCACATGCGTGGCCATAACGGACCAATGCAACTTAACTAAACGGCTTACGGTATAAAACTAATGTAAATCGAGTTTAATTAAATCAAGTCAAATCAAGTCAGATAAATTCAATTAAATTGTATAAAAACATTAAGTTTAATATGATTTTGGTGATATAATAAAAATTGTTATGTTATAGAGCCTTATCGTGAGCCGAAATATTAAGTTCCAGTGGTGCGTAAATAGTACGCCTTCGCGCACATCGTGCGCGAAGGCAAAACTAACAAAAGGCAAGAAATAAGTTTGTGGCAAGACATAAAAATAGACAATAGATAATAGAGAACAGAGAACAGATAATAAAAGAAATATTGTAAAGAAGTTATTAGAAAAACTTCGAAGCCACAAAACTGCGCGCGGTACGCGCGCAGTTTTATATTCAGGGAGAG
>DIVV01000187.1 GCA_002423385.1 bacterium UBP16_UBA6123 | reverse complement strand
TGGGCTCCATATAGCGTTTGGGCACCTTTATGTCATTGATATCGCGGCCCATGGCTCACCTCGCCGCAGGGGTGATTGGCAGGCCGGGCAGGCATTGCCGGGCCTCTGGAAACAAACGCCTAATCATATCGTTTTTCCTGCAAAATCGCCAGCGAAGCTTGCAACCCCCGGCTGGCATGGCGGTCGTTTTCCACTATAAGGGCAAGGGACTTGCCAAGTCAAGGACGGCTGGCCCTTGGCCGGCCCGGTGACCCTCACGGCGCACTTGATAAATAAGCCCGGCATGCTAAATTGATAAAGTTGCAAGCGGGTTATTTATAAAAGGAGCGACCATGTCTTCTGACTTTAACAAGTTCATCGGCACGGACCAATACATCGTCTCCCCGGCCCTGCGGGACGTGGTCAACGTGGCCATCTCCCTGGGCCGGCCCCTTTTGGTCAAGGGCGAACCCGGCACGGGCAAGACCCTTCTGGCTCACAACATCGCCCGGGGGCTTGACAAGGATCTCATCGTCTGGAACGTGAAGTCCACCACCAAGGCCAGAGACGGCCTTTATGTTTACGACACCGTGCAGCGCTTAAACGACTCCCGCTTCGGCACCGGCGACGTGAGCGACATAAGGCACTACATCCACCTGGGCCAGTTGGGCAAGGCCTTCACCAGCCCGGCGCAGGTGGTGCTTTTGATAGACGAGGTGGACAAGGCGGATTTGGAGTTTCCCAATGATCTTCTAAACGAACTGGACGAGATGAGCTTTTACGTCACCGAGACCGAGGAAAGCGTGTCCGCCCGGCAACGGCCCATCGTGGTGATTACCTCCAACTCGGAAAAGGAGCTGCCCGACGCCTTTCTGCGGCGCTGCGTGTTCCATTACATCGAGTTCCCCGATCCTGATTTGATGAAGGATATCGTGTACGTGCACTTCCCGGACCTGGACAAGCGCCTGCTTAAGGAAGTGCTGGCCCGCTTCTACTGGCTGCGCGAAGTCGAAGGCTTCCGCAAGAAGCCCTCCACCAGCGAGCTTCTGGACTGGATCGCGGCGCTAATAGCCGGCGGGATCAGCCCGGAGATGGTGGCCAAGGAGCTTCCCTTTGCCGGCGCGCTCATCAAGAAAGAGCAGGACATGGACGTGCTGGCCGCGGTGGTCAGCCGCTCCGGCGGAGGCAAACTGGGGCTGAGGAGCCGGTTTTAGGGGCGGTTCGGGAAAGTAGGAGTAAGGACAGGGAAGGGGGTAGTGAGAGGCTGAGCCGGAGATAGTCAGCGAGAATAAAGGCCTCTTACATGAGAATTAGGATTAGGGTTTTCCATCAAGAACTTTTTTTTCTAGTAATTTTCTTCTTGCTTTAGGTGATTTGTCAAAGAGGCCTTGATCGAAAGAATATATGATGGCGCATCTGCAATAATTCCTAAGTTTTAAAAGGTCTGGGTTGGTAATCTTGACTTCCTTTTCATGACCATGAATTATCTCTGAGCGCTTTTTATAGATGTTTTGTAATTCTTCAAAAATATTTTCCCTTTTTTTGTTTAAAAGAGAAGAGAGAATAAGCGAACCTGTTAAGGAAAAGCGATATTTTAGTTCTTGCCTATTGTCTGGGCAGAAAAGATACTCCAGCGCGGCAACGTAATTTAAGAAAGTGTGAATATTATAAGGGAGATAGTCCGCTATACTAAACATATTAACAGCGAAATTTCCAAGGCTAATTTTTCTATAATGTCGCCAAAAATCTTGGAATCTAGGAACCTCGCGAGATGTAAGTTTATACAACGGTTCACGTCTCCAAACAGTATAATGTGGAACACCAGAAAAATGAATTTTTTCGGAGTAAAAACAGGCAAGTATGGTGTTGTCTTTAAATAGCTTCATAATAATTATAATGAGGTCGAGTAGCTTTCTTGTTTCTTGTTCGTCTGATATATCGGCAACAAAAACCCATTCTGGAAATGGCATTCTGCGAATATTGGCATACAATTGTACAAGTTTTTTATATTCTTCATATTCTTCATATTCTTCACATTCTTCATATTCTTTATATTCTGTGTGTTGCGTGTTTTCTTTATAATAGAAACGGCTTTGCATTAAGTTATCTTTCATAAAAACGCCTTTCATTAATCGCCTTTTATTAGCCAGTATAATACAGAACTATTTGTTTTAAATCTAAAATTTTTTAACACTATTTTTTTACTGTTTCGAAATCAAAAAAACTTAAAAATAAATAATTATATTTTAAATATTTCCAGGCATAAAAAAATTTTAATAAATAAATAAAATTTTAATTGACTATATTTAATTTCTTAATTATAATAACCCATTATTGTATCGGATTAATTTTATCATTGAATATAATTTTATAGATATTATTTCGAGGAAAAATGAACTTACAGCTTATTAAAATATTATTAGTCGAAGACAATCCCGGCGATATCATGCTTCTTAACGAAATGTTGAAACGCGAGGACCTTCAATTTGAAATAACAGCTAATTGCTCTTTAAGCGAAGCTGTCGTGAGCCTTTCAGCCGGCGGATACGATCTTTTAATTTTAGATTTAATGCTGCCGGACAGCACTGGCATAGAAACGCTTATCAGCGTTAAAAAGTATTGCGCCGCCATACCTATTATCGTATTAACTGGCACTAACGACTACCTGACAGGCACGCGCGCTATCGCCGAAGGCGCGCAGGATTACCTTATAAAAGAAGAGGCCGACGGAAAATCGCTCATGCGCTCGATTCGATACGCCCGAGAACGCCAGCGCCTTATGCTCGAACTCGAACAGGAACGCAAAAAAGAATTAAAAATAAGCGAAGCTCGCTACAGAGCTATTATCGAAGACCAGACCGAATTAATATGCCGGCTTACGCCCGATTGTATCATAACCTTCGTCAACGGCGCCTACTGCCGCTTTTTTAATGGCAGTCCGGCGGATTTTATCGGCAGGCAATTCAAGTTCCAACTGCCTGAAGCCAGCCGCGAATCAATCGCAAACAGCGTTTCGGCTTTAAACGCCGGCAATCATTTCGCCATATTCGAATATTCATATATAACCGAATCCGACGGAAAAAAAAGATGGCTCGAATGGACATGCCGGGCTATCTTCGACGAGTATTTCGGCATAAAAGAATATCAGGCGGTCGGCCTCGATATAACCGAACGCAAGCTCGCGGAAGAAAATCTTCAGGTAATCAACGATAACCTCGAAGTTTTAATTAAAGACCGCACATACGAACTTGCATATACCAATTCAAAACTCGAAAAAGAAATACTGCAGCGAAAACAGGCCGAAGAATCTCTCGAATCCGAAAAGGAAAGACTGGCGGTAACTCTTCGAAGCATAGGCGAAGGCGTTATAGCCGTCGATAACCATATGAAAGTCACGCTCATTAACGATATGGCCGAATTAATCGTCGGCTGGACTTTCGAAGAGGCCATAGACCGCAATTTAGACGAAATATTTTTTCTTTATAATTCAATCAACGGTCAAAAAATTGATAACCCGGCCGGCGAGTCTATAAATAGCGGCGAAATGATAGTGTTCGGTCATCAAACAAAAATATTATCTAAAAACAACACTGAAATTCACGTTTCAATTACATGCGCGCCTATACGCGATAAAAGCAATAAAATAATCGGCGCCATACTGGCTTTTCGCGATATGAGCGAACATAAAAAAGTAGAGGAAGAATTATTAAAAATAAGCAAGCTCGAATCGCTGAGCCTCTTAGCAAGCGGTATCGCGCACGATTTCAATAATTTTTTGACCGGCATCGTCGGAAATATTTCACTGGCAAAAATGCTCGCGCCGTCCGAAGGCGAAATTTATAAGATATTGACCAGCGCCGAAGATATTTCTTTTCAGGCAAAAGAGCTTACCGTTCAGCTTTTAACTTTCGCAAGAGGCAGTACGGCAAATAAAAAACTTACAAATATCGGCGAGCTTCTTAAAAATTCAATTAACTTCATGGCCCGCGGCTCGAGCGTTAAATGCGAATATAAAATCAACGAAAATCTCGCTCATGTTGAAATCGATATCAGCCAGATAAATCAAGTAGTATCGAATCTGGTTATAAATTCGATTCAGGCGGTTCCCGAAGGCGGCCTTATAAGAGTTACGGCCGAAAATGTAAATATCCTCGGAGAAAAATCGCCGCTGAAAACCGGACGCTATGTTAAAATTATCTTTAAAGATAATGGCTGCGGCATCGAAGAAAAAAACCTCACTAAAATATTCGATCCGTATTTTACGACCAAAGCAAAAGGTAACGGCCTCGGCCTTTCATCCGTTTATTCAATTATTAAAAGCCATGGCGGCTTAATTACTGCCGAATCAAAACCGGGCGAAGGGGCTTCTTTCATAATATACCTGCCGGCCGCGAACGGCACCGCGACGGAACCTGGCGGCGAAATTAAACCGGCAACGGCTAAAGGTAAAAAAATAGATATGAAGGGTAAAATCCTTATAATGGACGACGAGGAGCTTATACGCAATATAACCTCACAGCTTTTAAATCATCTGGGCTTTGAAGCTCATACCGCCCCTGACGGCGCGGAAGCCATAGAAATTTATAAAGAAGCGATGAAATCGAATACGCCTTTCGACCTTGTCATAACGGATCTGACAGTACCCGGCGGCATGGGCGGCGTCGAAATGCTTCAAAAAATAGTAGAATTCGATCCCGGCGTTAAAGCCATAGCCGCAAGCGGATATTTCAGCGATCAGTCTAAAATCGAAGATTTCGAAAAATCCGGGTTCAAAGAATATATTACCAAGCCCTTTAAAATTAATGAATTAGTCAAAACCATAACTAAAATAATAGACGCAAAATAATAGACGCAAAATATTTTCATCGAATAATAAATATTTTGCGTCTATCGCTATTCTATTAACTTATCGCTTTTTGCGTTTTTAAAAAGTTCCGGTAACGCCTAAAGTAACTTTCTGACGGCTATAGCTGTTGCCGTATATATTTTTATGTACTAAATCGTAATCAGAATCGCTTATATAAGCCAGGTTGATATTATAACCATCTATTGTAGGTACTCTGAAGCCTATGCTGAATGCGTCGCTGTTATATTCTACCGTAAGATTCGCTACCTTAAGATCGAAATTAGCGCCTGCTATAAAAAAGAAATTATTCGGCGCCATTTCGGAAAAATCATATCCGCCGTAATGCGATTTATTCATCGGATATGCCCTGTGGCCGCCGAAGTTAACGCCCATGCCGAAAAAGGCGATTTCCTGCCCGGCCACTATATAAGCCGAGCTATACGAGTTGTTATCGGTTTCGATAACTAAGCCCGCGGCTACTTTTAGCGCCTTACTGTCGGGAAATAGATATTTTAAATTAAGCGAAAGACCCGGATCAAAAGAACTTTGCATTGAATCCACTGATTTGGAAAAACCGGCTTCGACCGAAGACGATATGCCATAAAGGCCGTTGACGATTATGCTGCGTTCGTTAGTACTCGATTCGCGCTGTATCGAATAACTTTGTAAATATAAACCGCCGCCGAATTTTCCGGGTTTACAAACAGCGGGCGAAGGCGTTAAAAAAAGGCCTGTCGGACCGGCTAACGAACTATCCGCGTACGCGTCCCCCGCCGTCATTAAAAACGAAATTATTAATAATATGCCGATCACAACTGAAATTACAGAGCTTTTTTTCGCGTTCTTCTTTTTAATCACATTCATATTCACTCATCACTTTCATTAAATATATAATTAAAATTTTAAAACCATGCACTACGCTATCATATCAATATACCGTATCGACATAAAAATAAATATATTTAATTTTTGAAGGTTAAATTTTAACGGATTAATCGTGGCGGGTTTAATTTATGAATGGATAATTTTATGAACGGTCTCACGGTCAATATTCCACTTTTCTAAAGTGAGCTTAACGCTGTATATATATTTTTCTTCACTGGTGCGTTTTAAAAGTTCCGTCAACTCTTCTATCGCTTTTTGATCGTCACGCGCTGCAAAATAGATTTCAGCGAGCTTTATGCGTGCGTAATGAAGGCCGGGATGCATATCTAAGGCCTGCATATAAAAATTCTTCGCCAGAGAAAAATCTTTATTGTTAAAATAAAGATCGCCGAGCTGCGCCCTTATTTCGGCAAGTCCGGGAAATTTAACTAAATTTCTTTCCAGCTCGCCTCGCCTTAAGATAAAAATAAAACGCTTCGACAGTAAATAAAAGATAGAAAGCAATATCAGAACAAAAACCATATTATAAGGATATATGAATATTAAATCAGGGTTGATGCCCCAGAACTTCAAGCCGTCGAGCATAGCTACCCCTTTTCTTCCTTTCTTTTAAATATCTGATATCCAATAACTAGAAAAGCTAAAGAATATAAAATATTAACTCCGAGCATATCAAAAGAAATTGGCATATTTTGATAACTGCCGTTTTCGATCATCTTGATAAGTTTTTCATATTTAATAACTTCACATGATTTTAAATATGAATAGTTAACTAAATTATCGGCTATATGAAAAGGGATAATATCGAGTTTGCCAAATAGTAATATCACATTATCGATAAGTTTGAGCGCGAAAGTGGCGAATATAGTAAATGCCATAGTCGATTCAGCGGAGCGCGCGAAAATCGAAACTAAAAATACCAGCGATATATAAGAAAAATTGATGACGAAATACGCGCTGCAAAGCTGGAGCAGCAAAGGATAATCTATGAGGGCGAAAACTTTAAAGCCAAAAACCCTGTCGAGCGCCACGCCGATTAGCGCGCAGAGCGCGAGATAAAAAAAGAGGTTCACAACGAAAAATACGAGAGTGCTTAAAAGTTTTCCCATATATATAGTGAGCCGCTTGAACGGCATTAAAAGCATCAATTTGATCGATTTATTTTCGAACTCCTTCGATATCAGCTCACCTGCTATTATAGTCTGAAAAAACCAGCTCGCCCACGAAAAAAAACTGAGCAGAACGACGAGCGTTCCCATGATGCCGCTGCCGAATTCCTTAACGAACATCTGCTGCATGACGCCGAAATCCCTGTATATTATGCCCTTGAAAAAAAGAGCCGTAAGAACGAAAAGCAGCATCAGCGGAAGAAAGTTTATGGCAAACGAACAGAAATAAACTTTTTTAAGCCGACGCATTTTATATAATTCATATCTTAGAATATCGAACATATTTCCACCGGTAATATAATACAATTTTAATTGACATTAATATAAATAACTTAAGTATATATAATAAAAAATATATTTGCTATTGAGCGTTATCGGCTTTTTTGCCTTCAGATTTCCTTTCGCCTGCGCCCTCCGTTTTACCCTCGCCTTCGCCCGTTACTTCCAGAAAATAATTTTCAAGACTGCGCCTGGTTTTAACGAAGTTATAAATATCGAAATCATTTCCTACAAGCTCTTTAAGCAGAAGCGATACGCTTTCGCGGCCGAGTTTTATTTCGATAAAACTTGCATTGGCCCTTGTTTTCAAGGTCGCCTCGCTGATATATTCCTTTTGCCTGATATATTCCATGCAGCGCTCGGTTTGCTGCGCGGCTACTTCGATTTCGTATATTTCCAGCTCCGAGCTCAATAATCCGCTTACTTTGCCGTATGTGACGACGCTTCCGTCTTTAATGATAACCACAAAATCACATATCTGCTCTATTTCATAAAGAAGGTGCGAAGAAATAAGCACCGTCGCTTTTTTTTCGGCCGCAAGACTTTTGATAAGCTCGCGCATTTCAGCCTGACCCTTAGGGTCCATGCCGGAAGTCGGTTCGTCTAATATAATTATGGAACAATCGGTGAGTAATATTTTTGCTACATAAAGTTTCTGACGCATGCCGGTAGAATACTGACTCACCTTTTTATGACGGTGATCGTAAAGCCCGACTTTTTTTAAACTCTCGTCTATAGCGGCCGGCGTGATATGTTTATAAATTTTAGAAGTTATGATCAAATTTTCAAGACCGGTCATAAATTCATAAAAAACCGGCAATTCGACAAGTGCGCCCGTGTCTTTAAGTGCGGAGTCGTAATCGTATTCGGTATTAAAACCGGCTATATAACTTTCGCCAGAATCTTTTCTGATGAGATTAAGCATTACTTTAAGACTGGTGGATTTACCAGCGCCGTTAGGCCCTAAAAAACCTACCACCGAACCGGCCTCGACCTTAAAACTCAAATCTTTTAAAACGCTCTTTTTCGCGTATCTGCCGCTGAGCCTTACTATCAGCTCCCATGGCAATTTTAAAATTCTTTTGAGCGTGAAGGCTTCGCCGAAACTTTTATATATATTCCTGGCCTCTATGACCGTTAAAGATTTCGCATCTGACATCGTTTTTTTCCGCTCTTTTTTATTTCCGTTTTATATAAATCTCAGTTATCTTAATCAGAGAAATTATATAACATTTTAATAATTATTTCAAGATAATTATTAACGCATTATTATTATTCTGTTCTTTTTTATTCCGCCATGTCATAAAAACACGGGATTATTTACCAAGCATTTGCGTAAGAGCCGGCTTCAACTCAGCTTGACGGAATTTAAACCCGGCATCTAACAGTCTTTTTGGATATACCTTCGCGCCTTCACATAAAATTTTAGCGCCGCCGGAAAGCATTAAATTTAAAACGAATTCAGGAACCCTAAAAAATGCCGGCCGCTTTAACACCAAGGCCAGCGCCGCCGTAAATTCAGCATTCGTAACGGGCGCCGGCGATGTTAAATTAAAAACGCCTTCCTGCTTATCGTCGTTTAAAACAAAATTAAAAGCCGCAAGAAGATCATCGAGCGTTATCCAGCTCATATACTGCGCGCCGCCAGCTAATACACCGCCCAGCCCGAGCGAAAAAGGAAGAAGCATCTTATTAAGCGCACCGCCGCATTTATCCAGAACTATCCCGAAACGAAAAATAACGCAGCGCGCTCCTTCTTCTTTTACTTTCAACGCGGCAGCCTCCCAATCGAGGCAAAGCGAAGCTAAAAAATCTTTTCCATACTCGTATTTATACTCATCATGCACGCCGCCCGAAGCATAGATCCCGACGGCTGAAGCGTTTATTAAAAGTTTCGGCCGCCTGCGGCATAATTTAAACGCCGCCGCTATTTTACAGGTAGTTTCGATACGGCTGGAGTATATTATTTTTTTGTAATTTTCACTCCAGCGCGCGCTGACAGTCGCGCCCGAAAGATTGATTACGACATCCGCACCCTCGATTTTTGCGGCGAATGCCTCGTCGGAAAGTAAATAATCATCCGTTCTAACCGCTTTAATGGAATTCCCACCCGCAGATAAAAACCGCCCGAGCGCCCCGCCTATAAACCCCGATGCGCCGCTTATAACTATATCCATAATAAACACTCCGTTCATTATTTTTTTAACATCAGTTTTGTTTTAGCTTCAATTTTAGTTTTAGTCATTATCGAAGATTATTATATAACTTATCTCTCCGCGATTCAATAACAATTTACGTTACATAACATTTTGCGTTAACATTTCACTTTAATGTTTTTTTGAAGGGAGGGAGAAAAGGTTGGCAACCCTTTCTCCCTCCCTATGCCCCTCCCTCAATCCGCAAATTGCCTGACGCTTTTTTGTTAGTTTGTCGATAGTTTTTTCTGTCAGGTCTTAATTTAGTGTAGTTTTTGATGTAGTGTCAGTGGACTGCCTTTAAGTTTTTTCTTTTTTTCTTTCTATTTTTCTTGCTGCTTGCTGCTTATTTATTTATTTATTTATTTATTGCCAGCTTGCTTGTTTGCAGTCGTGCGCACACGTGCGCGCGGCTGCGTAGCAATAACGGATCAATGCGACTTAATTAAACGGCTCACGGTAAAAATCGAGGTAAATCGAGATAAATCGAATCTAATCAAAATTAAATCAAAAACAAATTTTATTTATTTATTTAAAACTACAGTTTAGTATGATTTTTGTGGGTATGTTAAAAGTTGTTATACTTAAAAGCATTACCGTGAGCCGAAATATTAAGTTCCGCAGGTGCGTAAATAGTACGCCTTCGTGCGCGCGGCTGCGTAGCAATAACGGATCAATGCGACTTAATTGAACGGCTCACGGTAAAAATCGAGGTAAATCGAGATAAATCTAATCTAATCAAAATTAAATCAAAAACAAATTTAATTTATTTATTTAAAACTACAGTTTAGTATGATTTTTGTGGGTATGTTAAAAGTTGTTATACTTAAAAGCATTACCGTGAGCCGAAATATTAAGTTCCGCAGGTGCGTAAATAGTACGCCTTCGTGCGCGCCTGCGCGCGAAGGCAAAACTAACAAAAGGCAAGGAAAAAGTTTGTGACAAAGAAAAAAAGAGAAGAGAAGAGAAAAAATGACAGGAAAATTGTTAAGAAGTTGTTAGAAAAACTTTGAAGCCGGCAAGAAATACCTTTCTAAATAAAAAGGCTATGACAATAGTCTTTTTATTTAGATGCTACAAAACTGCGCGCGCGCCGCGCGCAGTTTTNNTTTTATATTCAGGGAGAGTAAAGGGGGCACGGGGGAAAAGAGAGGGCCATTGGTCCTTTCTTTTCCCCCGTCGCGGTCTTATACGGTCCTATGCGGTCTTATGCGGTCCTATGCGGTTTTGTGTAATCTCTCAGTCGTTTTATAAATGATCGGCAAACTTTATAAAAAATAATCGATAATATAAATACGATAATTTTAATATTGATATTTTAAGCGAATTAGTTTAAAATACATTGATATTAATTATCAGCAGAACCGGACGGCGAAATTCGTTTTTTCTTTAATTCGACGGGTTATCGCTCGCGCGGAAAAGTTGTGGCGGAAAGGGCAAAAAAATGAATAAAATTATAAATTACGAATATAGGCGGATACCGCTTAAAGATATAGACCTTTCGGACGACAGGTGTAGAATATCGCATAAATGTGTTTATGCTGCGCTGGAAAAATCGATTGGCGCCAGCGGGATAATAAATCCTGTTATACTTTATCCTTACGACGGCGGATATAAAATAATAAGCGGTTTCAAGCGCGCCGACATTGCGGCGGCAATCGATGCGCTTAGCGGCGGGCAAGGCAGCATCGGCTGTCTTATAGCGGGCGATAATTCAGCGGCAGAAAGGCTATTAATAAATATCTGTGAAAACGCTTCGATACGCGAGTTAAATCCGATAGAAATTTCAGCGGCGCTGAAAAAATTATCGGAGTTTTACGATAAGCCGGCCATAGTTGAAAACTATTTACCGCTGATAAACATGCAAAAATCAGAATATATTTTCAATAAATATTTAAGCCTTGACAGGCTCACGGCGGACCTTAAAACCGCGGTAGTGCGGGGGCGTTTACCTGTCGCCGCCGCCTTTATTCTAGCGGACTTCAGCGGCGCCGGACAAACGGCGTTCGCTTCGATACTAAACGAAACCCGCATGGGCGCGAATCTTATCGTCGAAACCGCGCGGCTTCTTTTTGAAACGGCGATGCAGTATAATAAAACGGCGGAGCGGATTTTAAGCGATATAAATTACGAAGCGGTAATCACCAATAAAGATTTAACGACCAATCAAAAAACCGAAACTATACGCGGCGCGTTAAACCGTCTTAAGCGGCCGATGTATGAAAGTTGTTTGGAGCGTTTCAGCGGGCTGGCTTCCGCCTTTACCGCCGATAAAATATCTATTAATCCCTTCGCATATTTTGAAAAAGATGAAATAACGATTAAATTCAATATAAATTCAGCGGCTGGTCTTGAAAAAAAGATCAAAGCGTTGAATCGGTTAAAAGAGTCGAAACTGATATCTGAATTTTTAAAGGAAGCCGGGCGCGAATGATTCGATACTATCCTGAAAAAGTAATAATACTAAACGACGCCGTAATAAGGGAATCGGTAATAACGCTTAATATTTTAGATAGTATCAGGGGCCGTGGAATTGAAGTCATATATTTAAGCGAAGCGGAAATTAACGATTTAATCGAAAAAACCGCCCGGCTTGAAAACTCTTACGGCGAAGGCAAAAAAACCTTACTGATAACGGCTAACCGCGGCGAATTTTTAAAAAAATGTCCCGGCACGAATGAATATATATGCTGCGATTATTATATAATCGATTTCGCCCAGAACTGCCCCATGGAATGCACATACTGCATACTGCAGGCCTATTTGAACAATCCGTTCATGGTGGTTTATGCTAATATCGGCGATCTATTCGCCGAGCTGGATACGCGGCTCGCCGGAAGCGGCGGCAAAAAAATACGCATAGGCACCGGCGAGTTTACCGATTCGCTTGCGCTGGAGCATCTCAGTGAATATTCAAAAATATTAATGGACTACTTCGCCGGAAAACCGCAATTCATATTAGAGTTCAAATCAAAGACCGATTATATTAAAACTTTCACCGATTATCGAAGCGGCGGCGGAGGTCTCGATAATATTTTAATATCCTATTCGATGAACGCCAAAAGCGTAAATAAATTCGAAGAGTTAAAAACGGCCACGATCGAAGAGCGTTTAATAGCGGCGGCCGCCTGCGTTAGAGCCGGTTATAAAATAACGCTTCATTTCGACCCTATAATCGATTATGATAATTTCGAAACTGAAATGGCGGAAACCATAAATTTAATATTTAAATATTTATCACCCGGGGATATAAAATATATAAGCCTCGGCGCGTTCCGATTCATACCGGCATTAGCCGATATAATAGCCGTCAGGTTTCCCAAAAGCCGCATTATTTATAATGAATTCATTAAAGGCTACGATAAAAAGATAAGATATTTTCGATTCAAGCGCGAAAAACTTTTCGAAAGCGTAATAAACTTAATAAGAGAGCATGACAGGCTTAATGAAATCCGGCTTTATTTTTGCATGGAAAGTCCCGAAATGTGGAATGCGCTTCTAGGCGGCGCTCCTTCTTCCGATGAGCAGCTCGGCGGAATTCTCTATGATAAGTGCGTTAACTGTCCGGCGTCGTATTAGATCATCATAATTCCGGTTATAACAATCGCGATAGCAAAGATTTTAAGCGCATTCATTTTTTCTTTTAAAAACATCCATGATAGAACGGTCACAATGACAAGATAGGACGAAGACAGCGGCACGATAATGCTGGCCTGTCCGACCGAAAGCGCCAGGGTAAAGGCGAGGCCGCCGATATTGAGAATAAAAATCCCGACAAGAGAATATTTAGACTTAAGCGCTTCGAAAGAAAAACTACGCCGCTCGAAAAGCAATTTCAGCAATATACCGGCGGCAATCTGCATGGTATTAAGATAGAGGCTGAAAGCCGAAACATTAGAATTATCAATTATTACTTTACACATCGCATCCGCGACGCCAATCAATACCGACGAAGAAAGGGCGAGGTAAAGCCAGCCGCGCGCCGCCGGTTTAGCCGCCGTCGTGCCGGTTTCTTTGGACGGCACGGGCGAGCAAAGATAGGAAAGCAGCCCGACGCCGGACATAACTACGACAAGGGCGATCCACTGTCTCGGCACGAGGAGCTCGCCCATCACAAAAACCGCGAATAAAACCGTGTACATGGGATAGGTACCGAGTATTGCGCTTGCAATCGACAATTCGCCGGCGTTGAGAGCGTAATAAAAAGTCAGGTAACATAAAGAAATAGCCAGGCACAGAGGCATGAAAAGTTCAATGCCGTCAAAAACCGGCTTATTCATAAGTATATAAGGCAGCCAGACTATAAAGCCCAGGACTCCGCCTATCAGGTATGAGCTGATAGGCGTTGACCGGGCGAATCCGATTTTAAGGAGCGTCTGTCCGACGCCCCAGCATAAAATAGTGATGATTAGATAAGTATATATCAGCTTATTACGCCATTTCTATGAGTTTTTCGCAAAAGCGCATTACTTCCGATTTGATTTCGGCGAGCACTTCGGCTTTATCGTTGTTATCGACGGCTTTTTTAATAAAAGCGGCTATAGCTTTCATATCTTCTTCTTTCGCGCCGCGCGTGGTAACTGCGGGTGTTCCGATTCTTATACCGGAAGTTATCATCGGTTTTTGCGGGTCGAAAGGAATGGTATTTTTATTGACCGTGATCCCCGCCAGATCCAGGGCCTTTTCGACTACTTTACCGGTAAGCTCTTTCGGCGAAAGATCGATAAGCATCAAATGATTATCGGTACCGCCGGAAACGAGTTTGAACCCTTCGTTTTTAAGCGCGGCAGCGAGCGCGGCGGCGTTTTTAACGACCTGCTGCGAATAAGTTTTAAACTCGGGTTTAAGCGCTTCGCCGAAAGCTACGGCCTTAGCCGCGATAACATGCATCAGCGGACCGCCCTGGCAGCCTGGAAATACCCATTTATCGATTTCCTTCGCATACTTTTCGCGGCATAAAATCATGCCGCCGCGTGGGCCGCGCAGCGTTTTATGTGTGGTGGTCGTGACGAAATCGGCGTAAGGCACCGGCGAGGGATGCAATCCAGCGGCGACTAATCCGGCGATATGGGCCATATCGACCATCAATACGGCGCCGCATTTATCGCAAATATCGCGGAAGCCGGCGAAGTCGATAACGCGCGGATAGGCGGAAGCGCCGGCTATTATCATTTTAGGCTTATGCGTCATGGCTATTTTTTCAAGCTCGGCCATATCGATTTTATTATCGTCTTGACGAACGCCGTAGCTGACAATTTTAAACATCGAGCCTGAAAAATTAATAGGATGGCCGTGAGTCAGATGACCGCCATGCGAAAGGTCCATTCCAACAACGGTATCGCCAGGCTTGCATACCGCGAAATAAACGGCCATATTAGCCTGAGCGCCGGAATGCGGCTGAACGTTGACGTGTTCGGCGCCGAATATATCTTTAGCGCGGTTGATTGCAAGAGCTTCGGCTTCATCGACATATTCGCAGCCGCCGTAGTAGCGGCGCGCCGGATAACCTTCCGCGTACTTATTTGTGAGGCATGAGCCCATGGCTTCGAGAACGGATTTACTTACGAAATTTTCGGAGGCTATTAATTCGAGGTTATTTTTCTGGCGGCCTTTTTCGCGCATTATGATATCAAAAATTTCCTTATCCGTATTTTTTAAACTATCAAAAGACATTATTATTCCCCCGTATTCAAATTACTTTTTAATTTTATCGAGATTAACCGCATTAACGAAATTATTTTTAAATAAAGCCTCGACTATCTGTTCGCATATCTGAACGGCCACTAATTCCTGGGCTTCTTTGGTCGAAGCGCCGACATGCGGAGTGGCGCATACTTTTTCGTGATTAATGAGGTCCCACTTAACCGGCGGTTCGGCTTCGAAAACGTCGAGACCGACGCCGAGAAATTTATCGGGCATGGTATTAAGCGCTTCGAGCAGTTCGGCTTCATTGATTATTCCGCCGCGCGCGCAGTTAATCAGTATTACTTTATTCTTCATCTTTTTAATAACTTCCATATTGATCATACCGGTAGTTTCTTTAGTTTTAGGTACGTGGAGCGAAATAACGTCTGATTCAGCAATCAAAGTTGCCAGATCGACGAATTCGAAGTCCATCAATCTTCTGTCTTCTTTATTGATGTAATAAGGGTCATAGCAGAGCACTTTCATATTAAACGCCTTAAAGCGCTTGCCTGTTTCGACGCCGATTCTTCCGCCGCCGATTATACCGACGGTTTTGCCGTTAAGTTCGTTGCCCATAAAGCTCTTTTTATCCCATACATTCTTTTTCATTTTAGCGTCGGCAAGATGTATTTTGCGTGAAATGGCAAAAGTAAGTCCTACTGCCAGTTCCGCAACGGATATCGTGCTTCCGAACGGCGAGTTCATAACTACCACTCCGTTTTCCGAAGCGGCTTCCACGTTTATATTATCGTAACCGACGCCGGCGCGGCCTACTACTTTTAATTTCGGAACGCCAGCGCTCAATATTTTAGGCGTTATTTTAGTGGCCGAGCGCACTATTATCGCATCGTATTCAGTGGCCGAAGCGATAATTTCTTCTTCGGTTTTTCCAACCGCCTCAACGCATTCTATGCCTTTACTTTTCAAATATTCCACGCCTTTTTTAGCTACCGAGTCACAGACTAAAACTTTAAAACTCATTTAACTACCCCCGTTTTACGACTTTTAACAACAGCCGTTTCAATTTTTAATAACTATACGTCACATACTAAATAACAGAATATTATTATATATGATTACGGCTAAAAAAGCAATACATTTAAAACACTTTAAGCGATAATTAATAACGAAGATTACGATGATTGAACAGGGCACGATTATAAATCGATAATTATAAAATTAATCATAAAAACTTAAATTAAAAATATAATTTAATAAAATTTATCATTGACAAATATTAAATCTATCATTATAATTGTTAGATAATCCACAAAAAAGCAAAAAACTAAAGCTTAAAAGGAGCATTAGATGGAATTGAAAACTAAAAAACAAACGGTTAAACCGTCAGACAAATTTAACCTGCAACACGCTTTAGAAGAGGCGGAACGCTGTCTTCTCTGCCACGACGCGCCATGCAGCAAAGGCTGCCCGGCCGGAACTGATCCCGGCAAATTCATCAGGCAGCTTCGTTTCAGAAATATTAAAGGCGCCATCCGCACTATCCGTAAAAACAACATCCTCGGCGGCATATGCGCTGAAGTATGCCCCACCTGCAAACTTTGCGTAGAGCGCTGCTCACGTACCGGCATCGACCGGCCCATATTGATAAATCAAATCCAGAGTTTCTTAACCAACCACCAGCACGACATAAAATTTAAAGTTTTCGATAAAAGTTCCGTCCCGGTATCGAAGAAAAAAGTAGCGATAATCGGTTCGGGGCCTTCAGGTCTTTCCTGCGCCGCGGAGCTTTCGCTTTCCGGTCATGAAGCCGTCATTTACGAAAAGAATGAAAAACCGGGCGGCGTTCTCACTTACGGCATTCCTTTTATCCGTCTGAACCCCGAAACCCTTGCTAACGACATTAAAGAAGTAACCTCGCTCGGCGTCAAAATAAAATGCGGCTCGAAGATATCGGGCAAAAACGCCGTCAACGACCTTCTTAAAAAAGGCTATGACGCCGTTTTTATAGCCTGCGGTCTCAGCGAATCGAATATATTAAAGATAAGCGGCTCTGAATTGAGCGGCAATTATACATGGTCCGATTTCCTTGAAATGTGCAACGATCCGAAACTCCGCGCCAAAGCGACTAAGATGGTCTCCGGCAAAAACGCCGCGATAATCGGCGGCGGCTCGGTCGCAATCGACGCTGCCGTTTCCGCTAAAAAACTCGGCGCCGAAAAGGTTTATATTATATCGCTCGAAGCTCTCAACGAACTTCCCGCCGACAGCGAAGAGATCGAACTCGCTCACAAAAACGGCATCATCTTCAAGCCGCAGTGCCGCGTAATTAAAATAAAAGGCGACGGCAAAAAAATAAACGGCCTTGAAGGCATCGAAACCGAATGGATCAAAAAAGGCGGACCGCTGGCTCCCGCTAACGCTCGCGACGTTAAAGGCTGCGAGTTTTCAATTAAAGTTGACGCTCTCATTCACGCTATCGGCTCGCGCGTCGAAAGCGACGCCCTCGAAACGCTTAAAGGCGCCGGCGTTAAAATAAGCCCCGACAATAAAGTTAAGATTGACGGCAGCTACCGCACCGACAATCCGAAAGTATTCGCCGGCGGAGATATGATCGCTTCCGGCCGCAAATTAAATACCGTTGCGGCGGCGGTTTACGATGGCAAAACGGCGGCGGAAGCCATTCACAATTTTTTAACTTCAACGAAAAAAGGCGGGATTAAATAATGGCGATAAAAAATAAAAAAGTAGATCTTTCAGTTAAATTCTGCGGCGTTAATTTTGAAAATCCGTTCATGCTTTCATCATCACCTGTTTCCGACTGCTACGAAATGTGCAAAAACGCTTTCAACGCAGGCTGGGGCGGAGTAGTATATAAAACCCTCAACCTCGAAAAAAAATTCAAGGTCATAATGCCGTCGCCGCGTTTGAACGCGCTTCACTACGACGGCAAGCGCGTTGTCGGCCTCCAGAACGTAGAGCAGATAACCGATCGCACGATCAAAGACAACATCAAAGACATCAAGCGGCTTAAAAAAGAATTCCCGAATAAAGTCCTGGTATCGAGCATCATGGGTTATTGCGACGAAGACTGGGCCGAGCTTGCCGCTCTTTCAGAAGAAGCCGGCGCGGATATGCTCGAACTCAATTTCAGTTGCCCGCAGATGGCGCGCGAAGGCGCCGGGCATAAAGTCGGCCAGTCATACGAATTAATAACCGAATTCACTCGCGCGACTAAAAAAGGATCAAAACTTCCCGTACTGGCTAAAATGACGCCGAATATAACCGACATGGTCCCCGCGGCGCTTGCCGCTAAAGCGGGCGGCGCCGACGGCATAAGCGCGATTAACACGGTCAAGGCCATCACGGCCGTTGACGTTAATCTGATGACTCCGCTTCCCAACATATCGGGCAGTTCATCGATAAGCGGCTATTCGGGCGCGGCGGTAAAGCCTATAGCGCTTCGTTTCATGGCCGAACTGGCCAAAGACAAAACGCTGAAACTGCCGATATCGGGCATGGGCGGCATCACCACCTGGATCGACGCGGTCGAATTCATGCTTCTCGGCGCGGGCACGCTTCAGGTAACTACGGCCATCATGCGTTACGGCCAGCGCATAGTCGAAGACCTTAAAGAAGGCATGCTCGATTATATGATCGAAAAAGGCTTCAATAACGTCTCCGAAATGATCGGCAAAGCGCTTCCTACCCTCGTCGACCCCGGAGTTCTCTCCCATAAAAAACAGGCATTTTCAGTTATCGACAAAGATAAATGCGTCGGCTGCGGCCAGTGCTATATAAGCTGTATGGACGGCGCTCATCAGGCCATCAGTCTCGACAAAAACCGCAAAGCCGAAGTTGACGAAAAAAAATGCGTCGGCTGTCTTATGTGCTATCATGTCTGCCCCGTTGACGGCGCCGTAACTTATAAATACGATAAATTCAACTTCAAAACTCATTAATATTAACGCGCTTTAATGCTTTAATTTTTAATTTTTATTTATCAATTAAACATTTATAAGACCGCGACGGGGGAA
>DIVV01000186.1 GCA_002423385.1 bacterium UBP16_UBA6123 | reverse complement strand
TTGGTCCTTTCTTTTCCCCCGTCAAAAACTATCGTAATTAATTAATTTATATAATTAATATAATTAATATTAATTTAATTTATTGTCTCATATCGTCAAAAGATTTAGCGAGTGAGTAGAAGCTATCGATAGCTTTAGAAAAAGTTGCGGGTGTAGCGTTAAGCCAGATCAGGACTGCGTAATTTTTATTTATGAAGGCGATCGTGGCGCCTTTGATGCCTACGCCGTTATATATAGCGCTATATTCCCACATCAGGGCTGATTTTGAATTACGGCCGGCGGGCATTTCTTTTTCAGCGATCAGTTCAAAGTTCTGGCCGTTTGCCGCCTGATTTTTCTGCCAGTTTTTAGAAAACTGTTTATAGTCCTGCGGTTCAGTTAGAATCTGGGCTGAAATAGACAGTGAAATTTCGGCGGTATTTTTAGAAGAATCGTCGTAGATATGGGCGCTGAGCATATAGAGCGAGTTATCTTCCGCTTCGCTAGCTTTAGCGATATAAAAATTTTGAGGTTTAACGAAAGAAAAGCTCATAAGGCGGCATTCGACGGTTTCAGCGAGCAATTTAGCCGTGGTATCCACGGCGACTTTAAGTTCTAACAGCCAATTTTTGGATATTTTACCGAATTTAGATTCGGGTTCTCGTTCAGCGATGGATTTCCATATTTTAATGGCTTCATCCGCCTTGTTCTGCTTGTAGTAAACCGAGCCGAGGTTGAATAAAATCTCGCTATTTTCGGGATAGAATCTGGAAAGTTCGACAAGTATTTTTCCGGCCTCGTTATAATTTTGCGTTGCGTAGTGGCATTCGACTATTTTCAAATTAGCCGAAATATCTGATGGATCGAGTGCGATCGCTTTTTGAAAATTAAGCATGGCGTTTTTGGGATCATTTTTAAGTAGCAGCGCTTCGCCGAGGTTAAAATAGAGCCATGAAAGGTTATTGAAGCGTTTAATACCTTTTTCGCACGCATCGATGGCCGCGTCGTATTCAGCGACGCTCATATAGCATTTGGATAAGTTGTTATAGACGTGGGCGAGAAGTTCGGCTTCGATGCTATCGTCTTTAGCGGCGAGTTTTTTTTCGAGCGCGATCGAGCATTTATTGAGTATTTCGATAGCGTGCGTCTGCTGGTTGACGAAAGTGAGTGAGGTACCGTAATTAAATAATAAATGCACGTTATCGGTATCATCGTTAAGAAGCTGCGAGTAGAGTTCGGCAGCTCTTGAATATTCCTGTTTTTGCATATAATTTCCGGCAGCCGCTTCCGTAGCGTTATCGGCGCAAAGCGCGGGCTGAGCGGAAGAAAGGCAGCAGGCAGCGGCAACAAATAGCGCGGCGCGGATAAGCGGCGCCGATGCAACGCCGTTTTTAAGATGAATGAATAGCTTTTTAAAATTAAACATTAAAGCCTCCGTTTATAGTGAATAATATTATTCGATCATATGTCTTCGTTTAAGCGTGGAGATGGATTTTTTACACTCCTGCGCATTGGCTCCGTTCGGTTCGAGATCGTATGCGATTCCGTAGTGCAGCATGGCCTTTTCGATATCTTTTTTAATCCGGTAGATCGAAGCTATTTTAAAATGCGCCTCGGTGAAATCGGGCTTATGCATAACGGCTTTTTTATAATAATCGAGCGCGTCGTTTTTATAATCCTGCGCGTAATAGTAGTAATAGCAGTCGCCGAGTTCGAGGTTCAGGTAAGGATTTTTATCGTCGATGTATTCGGCGGCTTTTTTGAGGGTTTCGAGCGCGAGTGCGTACATCTTTTTATCTTTAGCTCCCATTTTCTGATAAACGGCGCGTAGTACGGCGTATGCGGGCAGGTATTTTTTATCGACGGCGACGCAGTGTTTAAGTTCCATAACGACATTTTCGGTAGTAAAGCCTAAAACGTCGAGATCTTCGGGCAGTTTAAAGTAAAGGTAACCGAGTTGAAATTTAAGCTCGGGGCTGGCGGTATCGGCGGCGGTTTCTTTCTTTAAGTTTTTAATCATAGCCGACACTTTTGATATCTTGAGGTTTTTATCGCCGAGCGCCGCGGCAAGCTGCAAATCTATGGCCTTCATAGCCGGCGCCGGATTATCGCGGCCGTAAAGCGCGGCTTTAGAATAATAATGCACCGCGTCTTCGAAATTAGAACGCGTTTCTTCGTAATAAGCGGCTTTATTAAGGGCCGAAACCGCGAAATTAACTATATTCAAGTTATCTAATAAGCTGAAGCTGTAGAATGAAATTGAAAGTTTATGCGGGTTGTTAATGAGTGAATATTTTTCTTTAGTATGTTTAATTTCGGTGCAGTTATCAAAATCCAGGATTGCAATGCGCGTGTATATTTCGTAGGCTTCTTCGGTTTCGCCGGCTTTTTCGAGGGCATAAGCATATGAATAGGCCGCGTATATATCGTCGGGGTCCTGCTGGTAAGCTTCGGCGGCGGCCTCTTTAGCCCCGGCAAAAATCGATTGGTCCTCAAAAATCCAGGCCGGTATGTTATTGATAATATAGCCGAACGAAAAATTATTAATAAAATCGTCGGGCGCCGCTTTTTTCTTTTCGATTAATTCATCTAATAACGAGTTAAAATCAGGCGAGGCGCCGAATATTAAAAACGAGGTCTTATGCAGGTATAAGAGCATAAGCGCAATGGAAGAATCATTCGACCGATGCGAGAGGCTGTAGAGCGCTTCGCGGCACTTATCGATTTTAGATGTTTCGTAGGCTATAAGCGCCATAGCCAGATATACTTCAGCGGTTTTATCGTAAGCGCCGTAATTATAATCGAATATCCTCTGCAGTTCGAAAAGCGCGCGGTCGAAGTTTTGTTGTTTAATGAGGTTTTTAGCCAGCCTGAAATGGGCGTCTATGAATTGCGGATCTAACTCGATAATGTTTTCGTAGAGATGCATTGCGGCGGTAAGGTCGTCCTGCGATTCTTTTTCTTCGGCGTCGCGCAGCAGGAACATGATTTGTTTATCCTGGCGGCTTTGCTTTAATTTATTAAGAAGCTCGAACGCCTTTTCATTTTCGGGATTTATGTTAATAACGGAGTTTAAGTATATGATGGTGTTTTCTTTATTACCGTCTTTATAAGCTATCTGGGCGAGTATAAAGCATGTTTTTTCGTAAATATCTTTTATTTCGAGTGAAAAATCGTCTAACTTTCTGGTTTTAAGGTCTGATTCGATCTGCGCTGCGATATATTTCAAAAATTCTTCCGCTTCCTTGAAGCTGGAGTTATTGAATAAAAATTCGGCTATATAGTAGCGCGAAATAATGTCGGCGGGATCTAAAGCAAGTATCTGGCGGCATTCCGAGATAAATTTATCATGCTGTCCGAGCGCCATGTATATTTCGGAAGTGCGTCTATAGGCGTCTATATTTTTAGGATCGAGTTTTTTAATGGCGGCGTATGTTTCGACGGCTTTAGCTGATTGGTCGGTTAATACGTAGCTTTCGCCGAGCATGCACAGCGCGTCGATATCTTCAGGCGTGCATGAAAGCGCCTTTTCGAAGCATAAGACGGCGCTATTAAGGTTGCCGGAATTAACATGGAGACAGCCGGTGGATTTAAGTTTCGCCGCGGCTGCCCTGTTTTTATTATGGCGCGCGAGCCGGTATATATTGTTGAACTCCTCAAAATCAAAAACCGCGTAATCTTCGGTCTGATAGGAGCGAAAAGCGCCGGCGACGGCGGCGGCGCACTTTTGCATTCTTTCGTAATCGCGGATTTTCATATAATAGGCAGCGCCGGCGAAATTTTTATAAAGCTCGTACAATTCATCGTTAATGCGCGAAAAATCATCGGTATAATTTTTATAAATATCTCCGGCTTCGTTGATATAATCATCGTAATAACTTCCTTTAGCGGCGAATGAAAATAAAAATACATTCATAAAATCTAATATATATCGCCTGTCAAAGGTTTCGTTTGATAATGATCCGTTCGCGGCTGCCGGCCATGTATGATTTATATCGTAGAACGGCTTGATTTCATTTTCAGGTTTGAATGAATGAGTATATATGATTTGAAATGCACGGTCGTATTTTTCGACATTGGAGAGCTGATAGGCGTATATAGCGGGCAGCAGTAAGGATTTTTCACCGGCTTTAAGCAGCGATTCAAGATAAACCGCGGCGGCTTCGAATCCGCCGGAATAGTAATGGCATTTAGCTATATATAATTTTGAACTGACGCCGAAATCGGGATGTGTTTGATAAAATTCGAATATTTTCTGGGCTTTTTCGTACTGGCGCGCCTTTAAAAAAATACGCGCGAGAAGGAAGCGCGCCTGGTCGTAATTCGGCTGGATTTCGAGGCATTTAATGATCGGGTACTGCGCTTCTTTAAGCGAGCCGCTCATGTAATAAGAGCGTGAAAGCAGGTACTGCGCTCTGTAATCGCCGGCGTCGGAGTCTATGATAGTATGCAGCTTTTCCTGCGCGGCGGCGTAGAATCCGCAATATATAAGCAATTCGGCATATTCCGTCCCATCGAGGCCGTGCGCGTCTGGAAGCGTCATTATATGGTTAATTTCGGCGGCGATGTTAGCGGCGCCGGCTATTTTAAGAATGGCCGGATTGGATTTAATGAATTTAACAAGGCGTCCGCCGTCGTTATTAATCACTTTGCTGACCTCTCATATCTTTGATATTGATAATTTTACCGGTACGTCCGATGCGCTCTATCTGTCCGGCGGGCCTGATAAACAGCTCGAACGAATTGATCCAGTTAGATTCGAGCATTGTTTTTATCTTAAACGAACGGCTTTTTAACTCAACTATTAGTTTAGCTTTGATTTCATTGATTTTATCTATTGAAGGCGTTACGCCGTCTTTAACTTCGATAAAAAGTTCGAGCGAATCGAAGCCGTCTTTAGTGCAGGCGACTAACTGGAATATAGACGACAATTCAGGACAGGCCGCAATGGCGTCTTCGAAATCGCGCGGCGTGAGGTTAGCTCCGCCGACGACTAATATATCGTCGCAGCGGCCGAGCAGTTCAAAAACCTTATTAGCGCGGCCGCATTCGCAGTTATGCTCGAGCGGTATTCCCATATCTCCGGTTTTAAATCTTATAACGGGCATCCGGCAGCGGTTGAGGTTAGTGACGACGATCTCGCCAGCCTCGCCGGCTTGCGCGGGGGCGCCGTCGCTTTTAATAAATTCGACGTGCTGATAGCCGGATAAAATATGATGATTGGCGCCGCTCAAATGCTCGCACTGGAAGCCGATGGGCCCGCAATCGACGGCGGCGTAACCGGCGGAGAGAATATCTTTAACGCCGAATACGGTTTTTAAATATTGCCGCGCGGGCGGGCGCAGGTGTTCGCCGCCGTAGAGGATAAGATCGATTTGAATGCCGGCGTTTTCTTTCTGGCAATACTCGGCGAATTTAAGGATTATGGAAGGCAGGCCGACGATCGTGTCGGGCCTGAGTTTTTGAAAAAATTTAACGATAGTGGGAAAATCGGTGTTACCGCCCATGGCGAGGTTGGTCACCCCGATTTTTTCGAGCGCCATATTAGCCACTATAAACGATGTCCACAATCCGCCCGCGATGAATAAATTAGCGACGCGGCGCTGCGGGGTTATTTTAGCGGCGCGGTATATATCGGCCAGAACGCCGGTCACGTATTCGAGCTCGTCGTTTGAATAAAGCGAAAATTTAGCGCCGCCGGTCGAACCGCCCGAAGCGAAAATATAGGCGCCCCGAAGCCCTTCAGCGGCGCCCGCTATGATATCGGTTGAATCGGGCAGGCAGTTATCGTATATTTCTTTTTTGCCGAGTAATGGCACGCTGGAAATGAACGAGTCGTAAAACGCCGCGCCGTTAAGTTCGAATATAGCGGGCGGTATGACGCGTTTATAATATTCGGCATTATGATATGCGTCTTTTAATATATTCTTAAGCAATGATATTCTTCTGCAATCGGTGATATCAGCGAGCAAAAGGTTAGTCTGGGCTTCTCCTTCTATTTCGAGCGCAGAGTAGCGGACTAAGTCGTTAAGCAGGTACTTAGCGTCGTGCGGCGCGCCGTTGAGCGGCTCGCCGTGTTTTCCGGGAAGAAGAACGCGGCTGACGCCGAGTGAATGAAGCTTTTCGGTGACGCTTAATATATGAGCTTCTTCGACGGCGATTGAAACCGCCTGCAGGTAAAAACTTATCTTAGAAACGGCGATATAAAAATCGTTAAAAGACTCGATGGGTTTAACTATTATATTACGCATCAAAACGGAAGGCTCGCAGTCTTTAGACGCGCTGACGGCGACGGATGCGGGCATGGAATCACGGTTGTAATATATAGCGCCGCCTTCGCCGGCGATGAATGAAGAAAAATATTTTTCGCGGAATTTAAGAATTTCGATCTGTTCGTCGAGCGATAATTCTTTAGGCGCGAGTTTCGTTTCTTTTCTTTTAAGCGCCGTAAAAAGCGAATGGGCGAATTTTTCGGCATTGACGGCGACGGAAGGCAATAAATATATATTTTGCGGCGATGAGCAGGCGGCCTGCTCCCACATTGAAATATCCTGTGCAAGGCCGTCGCAGAGTGTTTCGAGGCCGGCTGGAGTTTTAATCGTATTTAAGTCGATAAGCGAAAAACTTATTTTAGGCCCGTATTCGATCAAACGCGCGCTGATGGCGGTATCGCGGCGCCAGGCTGAAACGGCTTCAGCGCCGCCCCATACGACGACGGCGTTCATATTTTCGCTAAATATTTTTTCGATATCTTTATCGCCGCCCCTGTAGTAAAAAACTGAAAAAGAATCGGCTATAACCGAATTCCGGTCTAATTCGAGTATCGAGCTTGCGAAGAGGATCGGGAATAAAAGGTCGCCGCGGCTTAATTTCAAAAAATTTATATTTTTAGTAATAAAACCGGAAACGAGTGAATCGACGGCTGAAATAAAAACATTAGATGCCGATACGTGAAGTATATTACCGAGCGGGTTAATTTTAATCATACCGCCCGATTTAGCGTCGCGGGAAATAAGGTCGATTTTTTCGAAAGCGTGTTCGCAGTTGAGTTCGTTTTTAAGGCGCGAGTGTAAAAACGCGCGTGAGCAAATATAAGATATCGTTTCAAATCCAGCTTCGAGCATAATATCGGAGTAGCCGGTCTGTTCTTTGAGGTAATCAAAGGCTATTTTACGAAGGCTGTAATTTTTATCGGCCCACGCGCGCGACACATCGTCGAGAACGTTGATAATATCGTTAATAGGCGCGGCGGCTATCTTATTTTTTTTATCGCGCGCGCGCTGAATAATATCGTTAAAATTATCCACGCAGGGTTCGAAGTTTTTAATTATTTCACCGAATATGTATGCGTCAGTCATAATTTATCATTCACCTAACCGTCCGTTTTTTTAGCGAGTAAAAGTTCGGCGGCGTGCACCGCGCAGCCTTTATGTTTGCTAATTCCGCCGCGGCCGAGCAGTTCGATATAATCGCCTTCGATGCCGCAAGCGCAATTACGCCGCAGCACGGCCTTATCGGTGCATAGCAATGAAATAGATGGTACCGAATTAATATAAGGCGTGTATAAGTGGAGAACGCCCGGAGCTCCGTAGCCGAGATCGGCCCCGGAGAGCGGGTGTCGTATCCGCGCGCGGCTGTATATCGGAATGTGCATATTCGATTCGGCGCATTCGACGTAGGGAATGCCATGCTCTACCATCCCGAAAAGGTCGCGAACGTTTTGGGGCGGCATTCCAAGGATTTCGCCGACTTCTTTTTTGAACCGGCTTTTTTCGATTTCTTTATCGGCTTCGCCTTTCCAGCCGCCGCCGGTCATAACGAACGACTGCGGGCCGAAATTAAAGCAGCGGCCCGTCTCGTCTTTTAATTCGGTAAGTATTTTATATATGAACGCCGGAAAACCGAGTATTCGCAGCGGCGTTTTACGGTCGCGGCTATATTTAAGTATCTGGCGTTTAACGCCGTCTTCATTTAAGAAAAAAGTATTTTTACTTTTATCGAATTGAATGGCGTAGTATATTTCTTTAGCAGGCGCAAGCGAAGTGAGCGCCTTGTCGGAAAAGGCGGAGCCGAGGTTTTTAGCCACTTTAGGATCGTATGTAAAGCAGATGTAATTAACATCGCGCGTATTATCAACCATTCCGAGCGCGCCGTAAACTTTTCTGACGATATTTAATATACGGTCGAGCGATAATTTATCGAGCACTATGCGGCTTTTCTGCCCGCCGGTGCCGGATGATGTAAGTTCGAGCTTGATGCGGTTTTCTGCGACCGAGATCAATTCGCGTTCCTTGAAGGTATTGACGAATATATAAGGAATTTCGTATATATCGTCGAGCGTTTTGAGGTTTGCAGGATAAAAATTACGAATATCGCAAAGTTTTTTAAAAAAAGCGCAGCCGTTATAATGATTACCGAACGAAGCCCGCATCGCCTCTAAAAACAGGCGTCCGGCCTCTTCATCGAATAAAAAAGGCGATTCGAGGTTATATAAATTTTTAACAATTGGCATAATCCACCCGAAATATATTCACTTTATGTTAATGCTAATGTAAATGTAAATGTAATATGTTATCTTAATTTGCCTTAACTTAACTTAACTTTAATCTTATTTTTTTATTTTAAACTTTATTTAAAGCCTATTTTTTATTTTAAACTTTATTTAAAGCCTATTTATTATTTTAAACTTTATTTAAACTTATTATTCATGTTTAAAGTTTATGTTCGGATTTTTAATTTTACAAAACGGCGCGGCATATCAATCCTGAAAAATTCCCGGCTCTTCGTCGAAGGGTTTATTGAATCGTAATATAGTGCTGTACCAGCATTCCATAAACGCTTCCAGAAATTTCTGGTTGTTTTTAACCAGGTGAATTTCAGTGAAATCCAGCGCGACAAAAGAACGCGACATCGCCATGTAATCGATACGTTCGCCGTTGGAATTTAACCGCATGGCGGGAAAGTACGAACACGGCAGGAAACGCGCTTCCAGAGCCTGCTTTTGCATAATCGGATCGAAGGCCGAAACCAAAAGCTCGACATATTCGGCGTCCGCGACGGCTTTTGCGGCGCGGCAGAAAGAGTTTAACAGATTGGTGAAGTTGCGCGCCTCGCACTTAAAGGCTATAACGGCCATGTGACCGTCCTGCCGGTTAATATTGCAATATATTTCATTTTTAAGATCTTTGGAGTAAAACCTCATATTAGGCGAGTGGAATGGAAAAAATCCCGACATTTTATGCGCGTCGGCTTCCAGGCGCGCGTTATATATTTTTTCGACGTTCTTAGCGTCGTCGTCGTAAATAAACCAGATAGTATCTTCCTGCGGGACATCGTCGAGTTTATCGACTATAAGCGCGTCTTCTAAGGAAAAAATATCCTGGGCTATTTTATAAAGTTTTTTGAGTTCGGGAATTAAAGTCGGCATCAAAACGCGGTTTTCAAACGCGGTTTTAGAGTAGAAAACTTCGAGTCCGTGGCTTTCATGCTTCTGAACGCGGCGTACGTTAGGAAATATGCCCAGGCTGATAAAGCCGATATGTTCTAAAACTATCTGTGATGCGAATGAAACGGTTCTGGTAGTGGCGTAAATGGCGTCGCAGACCTTGCTAACATTACCAAGGTCTTCGACTACCTCTTTAACCATGTAATGCATTATATTTTTACCCTGAAAGTCGGGCCGGACAGCCGCGGCGTAAACTTTGCCGAGCCTGTTCGACTGGTCGAGCATAAAAATTACGGAGCCGATCACTTCCTTTTTTTTCAGGCAAATATACCAGAAACAATCGGGGCTTTCAATTTTTTTTACGGCGGCTTCTTTTTGAGTCGCTTCAGCTAAAGTATATTTTGACGAATAGACTACATCGTAAAGCCGTAATATTTCACTTACGTCTTCAACTTCGGCTCTTTTAAGCCGCACTCTGGTATTATCGGGCAGGACTATCTGCTTTCTCATACACATTCCTTAGCTAATTTTTATCGTATTTTCAAAATAATTATCATAACAAATATATCATATACCCGCATAATATTCAATATAAATTTAATAAAAAATAACGGAGTAAAAGGCGTTTATTCCTTCCTCCGTTATTTTTTTTAAAGGCCGTTTAGCTAAAAAGCCTTTATTTATTGATTTTTCATTAACCTATTTATTAAGGCACCGCCGGCAACAGGCTTAATTACTGTTCTTCGGTATTTTTAAGACGGGCGTTGCGGCGTACCGCATTATCTTCGTCAGAGCGTAATATCTCGGCAAATGATTCAAGAAGGTTTTTCATTTCGAGTTTCATAACTCTTTTATTCTTCTTCAATTCCTGGATCTCGCGCATTAATTCCTTCGCTTCCACGCGTGCGTCCTCGATGATTTTTTCCGCGCGCAATTCCGCTTCTTTCAATAAAAGCTCGGATTCGCGTTCGGCGTTCACTTTAAGGTCGCTAGAAGTGCGCTGCGCTGAAACGAGCGTTTGTTTCAGCGTTTTTTCCAGCTCGAGATAATCTTTAAGCTGCGCTTTATAGCGGTCAACCTGTTCGCTCAAATTACGATTTTCAGCGTAAACCACTTCATATTCCTTGGATATTTTAACGATAAATTCGTTAACGTCGTTTTCGTCATAACCGCGAAACGACCTTTGAAAAACATGCTGCTGAATGTCTAACGGCGTCAATCTCATAACATACATCCCCTTTTTAATCAATTATTATTTTACTTTATATTAAACTTATTTATAAACCAAATAATAAAATTTATTCTATTTTTTTTACAATCTTACTAAGTGTAAAGCGAGCATTTCGAGCTGATACAATATAAAAAGCGCTATCACAGGCGATAAATCGATTCCCATGCCCGGCGCTACATTCAGGGCGACCCTGAACGGCTTTAATACCGGCTCGGTAAAATCGCGCACGAAACCGCGAAATCCCATCGTTCCCGGAAAGGTTACCCAGGACAATAAAATCCTGAGAATTATTAATACCTCGACGGTTTTAAAAATTATAACTATTATCTCGCTTAAAGTGTAAAACATAATCTTCCTTCAAATAATAATATCGACATAAATTTATATATCTTAAATTTATTTTTAATTTTCAGTCTTTGGTTTTTGAAGGGAGGGAGAAAAGGTTAGCAACCCTTTCTCCCTCCCTATGACCCTCTCTCTTTCGGCAAATTGCCTGACGCTTTATCGTTAGTTTGTCGATAGCCTTTTCTCTCCGAGCTTTTATTTAGTGATGCGCCGGAATCTTGTCACTAAGTTTTTTCGTGCTTAACATTTCATTTCATTCCTTTTCTTTTCTTTTTTTCATATATCTTTCTGATCCTGCCTTTATGTTTGTTCCTGCCAGCTTTGTTCGTTTGCAGGCGCGTGCATGCACGCGCCTGCGGAGCAATAACGGCTTTTACGCGACTTAGTTGAACGGCTCGCGGTAAAAATCGAGGCCAATCGAATCCTTTTGTCTGATCAGATTTAAAAACTTCGTGCCTGAATTAAAAAAAGATAGATGTGCTACAGAGCATTTCCGCGAGCCAAAACATTAAGTTCCGTTAGTGCGCAATTAGTACGCCGCCGCGTGCATCGCACGCGGCGGCAAAACTAAAAAACGGCAGGGAAAAAAATTATGGCAGTAAGTAAAAAAATAGCATGAACTTTACAAAAAAACTTCGAAGCCGGCAGGAAATACCGCCCGAAATAAAAAGGCTATGATAAAAGCCTTTTTATTTCGATGCTACAAAACTGCGCGTGTGCGGCATACGAAGTATGCCCGCGCACGCGCAGTTTTATATTCAGGGAGAGAATA
>DIVV01000248.1 GCA_002423385.1 bacterium UBP16_UBA6123 | reverse complement strand
ACCTACTTTTATGTCGCACACCCAACTTAAAAAACTTAAAGTTTTATAATCTTTCGCCGATATTTAATTTACAGCACAAAAAATAAATAAAGAGGTGAACATTAATGGTATTACCAGCAGCAAATTCAAAGCATATTTTCAATGTTACGGGGACAAACGAACTGCGCGACAGACTCAAAATGTGGATCAGACAGAACTATTCCGATATTTTAGGACCGGAAGTCAATATGTTGGACCTTCCTAACGGGTTCGAATTAATTGAAACCAAACTACACAGACTTATGCGCGAAAAAGGTATGAAAGCCCCCGAATTAAAGACGGCAGGCGAAAGCATGGCCGCTTAGTCATTGAAAATAATCATCTACTAATACAGCACTACAACTAAAAAATTAAAAAGCCTCCGTAAAAGGGGGCTTTTTAATTTTTGATAAATGTATTGACTTATCGGCCGCTTTATAATAGAATAATGATTCTTGAATATGCTTAATTTAGCTTTAATTAATCCACAAAGTTTCGAGCTTTCCAACGGCTTCGCCGTCTCGCTTGCCGGCGATTTCAGTCCGGCAAAGCCTTATAGCGCCATAGTTTTTTTGGCAAAATGCGGGCTGTACACGGAAAATTCCGAAAATAACGGAATAACCCATGCCCTCGAGCATATTCTTTTTAAGGGCAGCCGTAAATATTCCAATTACGAGATTACCTCGATTATAAATAAACTCGGCGGCTCGCTCGACGCTTTTACCACTTCCGATTCGCTCGGGATTGAAATTCAGATCCCGCACGCGCACATATCCAGAGCGCTCGAGGTGCTTTCACAGCTCGCTTTGAATCCGTTGTTTCCCGAAGGCGAAATAGAGCTTGAAAAAAAAGTTATTATAGAAGAAATGCGTTTTTACAGGGACGATCCTGAAGATCTCGTAATGCTTAAACTTGAAAAAGCATGTTACAGGGGCTCCTGTTATTCCCGCGAAATACTCGGAACGCCCGTGAGCGTGGGGAGACTGACCGCCGCAACGCTCGCATCTTATCACAGCGATTATTTTACGCCGTCGAATTGTTCGCTTACTATAGCGGGCGCTTTTAGTTCTTCGGAAATATTATCGGCCGTAGAAGAGAACTTCGGCGCCGGCGCGTGGAAAAACAGGATTTCGCCGCCTAAAAACGACGATTACCTCAGCGTTAAAAATACTAAAGGCCGCTATATAATAAAAAAACGCGATAAATTTATTCAAAATTATTACGCGATAGGATTTGTGACGCCTTCTTCTTTAAGCGGCGGGTATATCTGCGCAATGTTTCTGCCATATGTTTTTTCGTCGCTTAAATCATCGCCTCTCCTGTATATGCTAAAAGATGAATATAATTCAGTGAACAGCCTTACCACCGATCTGGTTTTTAAATATGGAATGTGGATGCTTACGGTTCTGGCTTCCGCCGAACCGTCGAAAATATCTATCGTCAAAGCTGAGATCAATAATTTTATTTCGGGCGTGTCGCGGTTCGTAAGCGAAAGCTATTTCGAATCGATTAAAAAATGTTTTCTGCTCGACTATATACAGGAAATTGAAAATCCACGCACTTATTGCAGCGAGTTATCCACATTCAATCATATTCTCGGCCAGGGTTCCTATAATTACGCGGCGAAGGCCATAATGGAACTAAAGTATCCCGATTTTATAAATTATCTGCGCGATTGCGTTGAAACCTGCGACTATAACAGCGTCGAGCTTACTTCAGTTTCCGCGTCCAGGCCCTCGGCTGCTTTTAAGCCGCTTACGCCGATTTTGAAAAAAATCGAAAAATTCGACGCGGCCCGGCGCGTCGAAATATCAAAGCCGATTTCGTCAGCAAATATTGACGGGGCAAGGTTATCCGGCGCCACCGGAATACGCGGAACAAAAATATCAAATATCGGTCAAAATTCCATGCTTTGCTCTATGGTAGACCCTTCTACTGATTATTCCACGCTTACTTTATTTATAAAAGGCGGCGTGGCGAGCTCTTTTAAAGCCGGAGACGCGAATATAGCAGCGGAGCTTTTCGGCAGAAAAACGATTAAATCGACTATGTACGAAAATTATATGCTTTCGGATTCCCGCGGTATTTATTTCGACTGCAATTCGTATCTCGATTATTTTAAATTCGAGGCGGCCACGGCTGGCGGCTGGAACGTTGAAAAATTATATTATCTAAAATCGCTTTTTACGGATTTTCATTTTAATAAAGCTATGCTAATTAAGTCTCGCGCCTCCGTTAAAAATTTAATTAAATCAATACAGGACGACGTTTTCGAATTGTCGTTCTGGGGATTTCTTACAAATCTTTTTGAAAATACTCCGTATAAAAAAGCCGTATTTTCTAATGAGAAGAAAATAAACGATATAGCCGCCGGCGATATCGTAAAATATTACGATTCCGTCGTTAAAAGCCCTTTTATAAGCATGGCCGTATCTTCGCCTTTAAATTGCGAAGATATTATCCGCGATAATTTTCATGAATTATTTTCACGCACGGCCATCGCCGATTCAAAAAAAATTGCCGGCGGGCCCGAAAGTTTTATGGCTTTCAACCGCGAAATAAAGTCGCGCCAGGCTCAATGCACCATAGTGATAGGCTCCGCGGCTCCCGCTTTCGGTGAAAACGGCAGCGCGGCCTTTTCGGCGGCCAATTATATACTTTCCGATTATGCGGGACGCCGGTTATGGAATATTCGTGAAAACTTCGGGTTGTGTTATAATATATTTTCCGAATATATTCCTCTGGGGCTTGCCGGAGCGTTTTTTTGCTACGCGAATGCCTCGGCCGAAAAAATAGAGCTTACTGCTGAAAAGATAACTGAAGAAATCGAGAGGTTTGCCCGGGAAGGCCCGGCGCCGGTCGAACTCGAAGACGCTAAAACTCAGCTTATCAAACGCTTTGAAAATTCGATTTCTTTTTCAGCCTCAGCGGCCAGGCTTATCGGCCAGCAGGTATTTTATGAAAGATCGGCCGCCGCCTGTTTCGATTACGTCGAAACCATCCAGAATCTTACGTGCGAAAGCGTAAGAGCGGCTTTTTGCCGCTTCTGCCGGCCGCAAAACCTTTCGCGCCTTAAAATTATGGCTGGTTAACGCTTATGAAAGATATTTACATACTCGCGCCTTTATTTATAGTGATAATCTCGGCGGGGCTGGGTTTTTTCGTTTATGAACGCGACGTTAAAAATCCCCGCAATTATTTATTTCTCGCTTTAATCTGCGTTTTCATTCTTATTAATTTATTTGAAATTAAAGCCGTAATGGCCTCCGACGCGGCAGGCGCCAAATCATATCTTACGGCCATGGCGCTTCCTTTTCTATTTCTGCCGCCTGTTTTATTCTGCTTTTCCAACGCGTATAATAATTTTATTAAAATCGAGCCGCAGTGGCTTTACTGGTTAATCAATTTTCCTTTTTTTATAGTATTTTTATTTCTGGCCAGACTTATCGAAACAGGCGCGTTAAAAATAAGCGTAAGCTCTTTTGAAGGCGGTTTTTACATTCACGCCGGTTTTTCGGCGGTTTATATTATTGCGCTTTATTGCGTCTTTCTGCTTTTTTCGCTCTGGCCTTTCGTTAAAAGTTACCGGCTCAGAACGCTCGATCCTGAATTTTATATACAGATTAAATCGATATTTTACTCGATTTTTATTCCCGCGGCCGGCGCTTCGGCTATAGTGGTTTACTTTAATTTCTTTCATCCGGCGGCTTCCGGCCGCGATATTTTATATATATGCGGAATTTTTCCGGCCGCCGTTTTTTTATCGGTAGCCATGCTCGCTTTTTCTATTATCAGGCACCGTTCTTTTAATATTTCCATAATGTTTAACAACGCGCTTATTTATTCCGCTCTGGCGATTTTAATTTCCGGGGTTTACGTAGTTATCCAGAATTTTCTGGAGAATTTTTTTCAGAGCATTTTTAAGTCGAGCGCCGATATTTATGGCGCGATATCCGCGCTGATAGTGGCTTTTCTCTTTGAACCGCTCAATCGCAAATTAAGCGTTTTTATAAACGGCATTATCGATTTTTTTAAATCGATAAACAATCCGATCGCCGGAGAAACCGAAACCGGTTCGGCAAAAGAAGGATTTCACGCCTCGGATTTAAAAGCGCTCGAAGTAGCGTATATAGTTTTCGTTTTTTGTTTTATAACTATTTTCGTTGCGGCGAAACTGCTTCCGGGCATCGCGCCGAAACTCTCGTATTTGATTTCGGCTATGTCGCTTTCGCTCACGGCGCTTTATATACTTTACAGGGTTCTTCATCTTCCTTTTAACCTCACCGCTTATACGGCGCTTTCGGCCTTTTTTTTATTCATTCATATATTGTTTATAGCATTGACCTCCGGCGCCGGTTTTTACATTGAAGTCATCGGAGCGCTGGTTTCTCTATTGTGCCTGATATCGGCTGCCGGACTTATCGGCCGCATTATAGCGGTGCGGATAGACGAGGCGGCATTTTTGATACCATTATGTCTGGTGGCTGCTTTCGCCGATATCTGGTCGGTATTTTACGGAGTCACTTCCGAGCTGGTCACTAAAAAATCGGATATATTAAATTATTTGCTGATGCGTTATCCCACTCTCAGCGCTGGCGATTTGAGGCAGTACATAGGCATTTCCGATTTTTTATTCGCTACGATTCTTATGGGCGCGGCGATCAATTTTAAATTAAACGTTAAAAAAACTTACGTCGGCTTCGCGTTTTCGTTCTTTCTCACTTTTTTAACGGTAGCGCTCACTCATCGCGGCATTCCGGCGATACCCGCTCTGAGCGCTGCTTTTATAATAGTAAACGTCTCCAATCTCAAGATTAAATACGAAGATATTAAAACCATGTTTATAGTTATTACCGGCGCCGGTTTTGTGTTTTACCTTATTTCAATACTGCGGAGGATGATTAACAGTTGATAACGGATATAAAGTCAAAAACGGATAATAATCCCGGCGTTTCCGAATCAAAATTGTGCGGCACGATCGAACGCATCACTTATTTTAATGAAGAGCATAATTACTGCGTGGCGCGTGCGAAATGCGAAGGCGAAAGGGAGCTTATAACCATAGTCGGCACTTTCGCGGCTATAAACGTGGGCGAATTTGTCGAAATGACCGGCGAATGGCAGAGCCATAAAGAATATGGCCGTCAGTTCAAGGTATCGGATTATATAGTAAAACTTCCCAACACCATAATCGGCATTAAAAAATATTTAGGCTCCGGCCTTATCCGCGGTATCGGCCCGAAAATGGCCGAGCGGATAACCAATCATTTTAAAGCGGCCACCATCGAAGTTATCGAAAAAACGCCGCGCGCGCTTCTGGAGATCGACGGCATCGGAGACTGGCGGCTGGAGCGTATCTCGGAGTCCTGGAAAACCCAGAGCGAGATACGCTCCATAATGATATTCCTTCAAAAATATAGCATTTCCACATCCATCGCCACTAAAATATATAAGCGTTACGGTGAAAATTCCATAACGCTTCTTAGCGAAAATCCATACAGGCTCGCCGACGATATATACGGCATCGGTTTCAAAAGCGCCGACCGGATAGCTCTTTCAATGAATATACCGGAAGATTCCGACGTGCGCGCCCACGCCTGCGTGATTTATTGTCTTGGCCAGCAGGTTGGCGAAGGCCATGTATTCACCTGTAAAGAAAAACTTTTTGAAGAGCTCAAGCAGTTTATCGATATAACGCCTCCGCGTTTCGAAGGCATAATCGAAAAAATGCACGCGGATAAGGATATCGTCGTCGAAAACGGCGATCAGGTTTATCTTGACGCACTTTATTTTTCTGAGGTTCGCGCGGCGAAAAACATCGTTAGAATCTTTCAGACGCCTTTTAAAAAGATTATTTGCGAAGTGGATTCGGTGATATCCAAAATTGAATCGAGCTCTAAGATAAAATATTCACCGCTCCAGCTCGAAGCCATCAATACCGCCCTGATTTCAAAGGCAATGGTATTGACCGGCGGGCCGGGAACCGGAAAAACCACCACCATACGCGGCATTATAAGGGCCTTTAAAATGCTCGGGTTGAGCGTTCTGCAATGCGCCCCTACGGGGCGTGCCGCTAAAAAAATGGAGGAATCCACCGGCGAAGTTTCTAAAACCATCCATCGGCTTCTCGAATTTTCACCGGGCGGCAAGGGCTTTTTAAAGGGGCCCAACGATCCTCTCGACTGCGACGTTTTAATCTGCGACGAGGTTTCGATGATCGATATAGTGTTGATGCATCATCTTCTTAAAGCGATCGCGCCTCACGCTAAAATCGTGCTTATAGGCGATATCAATCAGTTGCCTTCAGTCGGGCCGGGAAGCGTTTTAAAAGATATAATCGGCTCGAAGATAATACCGGTTATATCGCTGGACCGGATTTTCCGTCAGGACGAAAAAAGCCTGATTATAACCAACGCCCACCGTATCAATAACGGCGAAATGCCTTTTTTTCCCGACAAAACCGACGGCGGGGCGCTTTCCGATTTTTATTTTATCGAAAAAGAGGACCAGGCCGCTACCGCCGCCACTATAATCAAAATGGTCACCGAGCGCATACCCGATAAATTCGCGCTAAGGCCCATAGACGACGTGCAGGTGCTCTGCCCGATGTATAGAGGCGAATGCGGCGTCACTTCGCTTAACGGCGTTTTGCAGGGCGCGCTTAATAAATCCACGCTGGAGCTGTTTCATAAAACCCGCAAATTCAAGCTCGGCGATAAAGTTATCCAGAACGAAAATGACTACAAAAAAAACGTTTTCAACGGCGATATCGGAAAGATAAGCGACGTGCGCACTCAGGACCGCTCGCTGGTCATAGATTTTCCGCAGGGCCAGATCGAATACGAATATAACGATCTGGACAGCCTCGAACTGGCCTACGCCATTACCATTCATAAATCGCAGGGTTCGGAATATCCGGCCGTCGTCATTCCCGTTCTGACCTCTCACTTTATAATGCTGCAGCGCAATCTTCTATATACCGCGGTCACGCGCGCTAAAATGCTGGTGGTGCTCGTCGGAACCAAAAAAGCCATCTACATAGCGCTTGGCAATAATAAAGTCGTTGATCGCAATTCCAATTTAATCAATAAAATCCGCGCGGAGGTTATTTAAGTGCTTTTAAGTTTCAATAAAGTGAGTTTCTCATATGGCGCACAGGATATTCTCAAATCGGCGTCGTTTATGATCCGGGATAACTCGAAAGTGGCCCTGATAGGCCGTAACGGTTCAGGAAAAACCACTATCATCAATTTGATAAAAGGCGTTATTGCGCCGGCGGACGGCAATATCGTCAAAAAACGCGACATTCGGCTCGGCTACGTCGATCAACATATAGACGCGCAAGTCGAAACCGTTCCGCTCATCGATTATATTAAAACCGATTTCGGCTATCTGTTTGAAATCGAAAATAAAATCAAAGAATTAGAGCATGAAATATCTAAAGTGAAGCACGGATACGAAAAAAGCGCTTCATATAACGCCATGATGGAGCAATATTCATCTTTAACCGAAAGATACGAGCGCGAAGGCGGCTATACGCTTAATTCACGGATTAATTCGGTGTTAAACGGCCTCGGGTTCTGCCCCGACGAATATTTAAAACCTATAGCCGCGTTTTCCGGCGGAATGAAAACGCGCGCACAGCTTTGCAAATTATTGCTTAAAGAATTCGACCTTATTATTTTAGACGAGCCTACCAATTATTTAGATACCTCTTCGCTCGAATTTCTCGAGAATAATCTTAAAAATTCCGCAACGGCGGCGCTTATAATCTCGCATGACCGTTATTTTTTAGATAACGTGGCCGACTCGGTGCTTTATCTTTACAACATGAAACTCGAAGAATTTCCGGGCAATTACTCCGATTTTTCCGAAATTTTCGAATTGCGCCAGAGCGAGAGGAACGATGAATTCGAGCGCCAGCAGGAGTTTATAAAAAAAACGGAAGAATTTTATCTTAAATATAAAGCGGGGATAAAATCTAAAATGGCCCGCGGCCGCAAAAAATTCATAGATCGCCTCGAACGGCTTTCGGACCCCGCGATATACAGTCGTAACGTTAAACTCGATTTTTCAAGAAATATGGAAATAGAATCGGGCCGGGTGGTCGTAAGCGCTAAAGAACTCAAGAAAGCCTTTGGCAGCAAACTTTTATTTAAAGACGCTTCGTTTGAAATCGAAAGAGGCTCGATAACGGGCATCATCGGCGGAAATGGCGCCGGCAAAACCACTTTATTAAAAATGATTATAGGCCTCGACGAAGATTTCGAAGGCGCGCTCGTAAAAGGCCATAACGTAGTTTACGGTTACCAGGACCAGCTTTTAGGCGGTCTGGACCCATCGAATCGCGCTATAGATGAAAGNNAGCGGCTTATGAGCGAAGGCGAGCTGCGAAAATATCTGGCTAAATTTCTTTTTTTCGGCGAGGACGTTTTTAAAAGCGTCGCTTCGCTTTCCGGCGGCGAAAAAAGCAGGCTGATCATGGCGAAAATAATAATGGGCGGCGCGAACACGCTTATACTCGACGAGCCCACCAATCACCTGGATATCGAGGCGAAGGAAGCTCTCGAGCAGGCGCTTTTAAATTTTGACGGCACTATTATTTTCGTTTCTCACGACCGTTATTTTATAGATAAGGTCGCCAGCTCGCTTATCGTTTTAGAAGCAAAGCGCGTTAGATGCTTTAACGGCAATTACTCTTATTATAAAGAAAAAAGCGCCCGCAGTGAAAAACCTTCAAATGATAACGGCCGTGAAAATCTCGATGGCGGCCGAAAACGCCAGGATGATCAACCTGAAAAAAATAAAGGTTGCCAGGACGGCAAAAAAGCGCCCATTTCTTCCAGGGTGACCGGAGGCGGAGCCGTTGATGCCGCGCTGAAAAAAAATCAACTTTCAAAAAACGCCGAGCGGATGCTTAAAAACGATCTGGATAAAATCGAGGCGCGGATCGCCGAAAATGAAAGCAGGTTAACCGTGATAGAGTCGATATTCGCCTCGAATGAGTTTGAGGGCCGTCCGCTCTCTTACTCCGATACCGAAAAATTTAATAAAAGCTATTCCGATTTAAAAAGCGAAATAGAATCATTATATCTATCATGGAATGAAATCTGTTCGCGTCTTGAAGAATGAAGCGCCATGGCCGCCTAAATTATACTCATTAAATTTATTGACTTTAAAGTTCATATTTGATAAAATGAGCTCACCAATTTTTATTATTGAAAGAGTTATGGCGTACATAAAACCAAAATTTAATTACCTGTTTAACCGTAATATAATCAGCGGCTTTTTAGTTTTAGTTTCGATTATTTTGTCGTTATCCGCTTTTGCGCCGAAGGCTTTCGCGCTTAATCTCGATTTCGCGTCATGGCGCATTTTAAAATCGCCTCATTTCAAGATATATTACCATAACACCAACGACGGTTTCGCCCGTGCAGCCTCCGCTATAGCAGAAAGCGCCGCCGCGGACATCGCGCAAACCCTTAATATGAAAAAAATTCCGTCCGACATTCCCCTGATATTATACGATGCTGGCGACTCGCCGTTCGGCTTTACCAATATCTTACAGAATAAAATATGGGTGAGCATAGCGCTTCCCGATTCAACCGAACTCTCCGATAAAATATGGATAGAATCCATAATAAGACACGAGCTGACTCATTATTTAATGGGCGTTAAACTTGACCGGGTGGTTAAATTGGGTACGGGGCGGCTGATCGGCTGGGGCGTAACGCCGATGTGGTTTATCGAAGGCGTCGCTCAACTCGAAGAGTCGGGCTGGAACGCGGTTAAGGATTCGGCCGTAAGAACGGCTGTGCTGTCAAATAAATTTTTAAATCTCTCGGATCTTCAGATTTTTTATTTTTTTAATTATCAGGGACGCCGTCTGGGATATCATATCGGCAATTCCATGGTCGATTATATGGTTGAAAGATTCGGGCCGCGCGTGATTTCGGATATTCTTGAAAATCTTTCTTATTTTAAGCTCAATTCTTTCAATTATTCCTTTAAAAAAGTCACTAAAATTTCACTAAATCAGTTTTTTAAAGAATGGCAGATCCATAGCCTCGATAAATATAAAAAGCAGGTCGAAGGAAAAAAATCGATCAAAGATTATTCGCAGTCTATCGGCTTTTATAGCGGGCTTAATATTTCGCCTTCATTTAACTGCGAGGGCAGAAATTTGTTTTTATTATCGAATAAAGGCCGCGATGCAAGGCGCCTTTCGCTTTTTAGTATAGATATTCCGACGGGCGGCAATAAAAAACTTATCGATAATTTAGAAGACAATTATTTTCTGGATAAAAACTCCGAATTTATTCTTTTCTGCCGTAAATCAAGAGATAAATACGACAATTTAGTTTCCGACATATTTCGCTACGATGTTAAAACTCGTGCCATAAAACGCATAACGCGCTGGCTCAAGGCGGCCAACCCTGTTTATGATTACGACGATAAAACCATTTTATGTATCAGACAGCAAGCTGGCGCTACGAATTTATGCCGCATCGATTTCAACGGCAATATCCGCGAAAAAATTGCGTCGCCCGGCTATAACTGCGCCATATACGACATACAGGTGCCTCGCGGCGCCGTGAATCCATCCGGTGCGGATAAATTCGAAAAAATTATGTTTTTGAATTATTTTAAAGACGGCCGTTTCAGCATAGCCTATCTTAATTACGATAAAAAATCGCCGGATTACGCCAAAATAGTTCCGATCACTTTTTTTGACGGCATAGTGGTTAAACCCCGCGTTTATAAGCAAAAAGATGGCTCCTATAAAGTGTTTTTCATAAAAGACCGCGGCGGCATATTCAATATTTGTTATATGCAACTCAAAAACGACACAAAAGGATTTATCATTTCAGAGAGCAAACAGCTTACCGATTTCAGCGAATCGGTCCTCGATTATGATTATTGTCCCGAATTTAACCGTTTCGCGGTCGTAACGCAGACATATTATGGCTCAGATATTACTTTAATCGAAGCGGGGAAAAGCTATATAGAACCCGGAAACGAAAAGATCGAATTCGCGGACGGCAAAAATAAAAGCGTTATCGCGCCCACAAGCGCATTGCCACTATCGTCGGCGTCATCATCGACATCGCTGCCGTCACCGTTATCGTCTTCTTCGCTAACTTCCGCTTCTTCGTCTTCTTCTTCCGCAGCCGCCGCGCCGTCTTCAAATTCCGCCGTGATAGAGCCTTACAAAAACAATTTGAAGCTCGACTATTTAATTCCGATGGTCGGTTCGCAGACTTCGAAATCGTTATATGGTTTTCAGGGAAGGGTTTCAGACGCCATTAACCGCCACGTTATCGATTATCAACTCCTGACGGGTTCGTCGAAATACCGCAATCTTAACGCGTCGTACATATATCGCGGATTCAAACCTTCGCTGGGCGTTTCGGTTTATGATATCGTCCGCGATTTAAGGCCGGGCGTTCTCGAAAATGTCAGGGGCGCGGATTTATTCGTTAATTATAAAATATTCGATTCAATAGCCACCCTTGATATTTTCGATCGCAGAATTTCGGCCAATTCGATTTCTCCGCGGCTGGCGCTTACGCGTCCTCAACTTTTTAACGGCGAATATAAAGACTGCGGCTATTTTTTGAAACTTTTAAATTACAGCGCGGAAAATACGGTCGATGCCGACATTCATCCGATTAACGCTCACGCTGTTTCGATTTATCATCAAAACAGCAGCCCTAAATTCAATTCTTTTTACAATTACAGGGTTAGTAAAATAGACGCTTCCAAGTGGATGATGCTTGGCGACAGGCTTAAAAATACTATTAAATTAAGGACGATCATCGGCTCGTCGTCGGGCGATTACGATTTTCAGATAGGCGGACATAACGATCTGCGCGGATACTCGACCAGGCCGATAATCGGAAAAAAAGTCAATCTTTATTCTTTCGAATATTCACACAGCTATATAGACAGGCCGCTGCAACTAAAAATTTTATCGATTAACAAGGTTTATCCCGCGTTATTTTACGACATAGCCGCCGTCGGCGATAATTTTAAAGGCGCCAGATGGCATAAATCTGCCGGCATTGAATTAAAAACGCGCCTTTTAATTTTCAGAAAAACCCCTCTGGTAGGTAAAACCGGCGTGGCATTCAGGCTCGGAGAAGGCAACGAGAAAGAGTTCTACACTGCATTCGATTTAAAATTTTAATATAGAAAAGAAGGTAACTCGATGGAATTGAAATCAGAAGAAAAAAAACGAATTGAAAGTAAAATTTTCAATGGCTGCCGTGCTAAAATTATGTGTATCCATGCCGGCATAATTATATTTATTTGCGCTTATATTTTCAGCGCGGCGCCCGTTTATAGTGAACCCTCCGCCGCAAAGGACTCCGTAGAAACCGGCACGGCCCAAAAATGCGCGCATTGCGACGCCAAAGGACTCGTTGTCTGCGGCAACTGCAAGGGCACGGGAATGGCTAAAAGCAATACTTCTCTTTACCGCGACGATGAAAAACATTGTATTAAATGTAACGCAAAAGGCAAACGTCTGTGCAACAACTGCGCCGGAGAAACGGTATATTACGCGTATCCGGCCGTCGATCCCAAAACTTGCGGATATCTGCATACTATTTTTAAAATCGAATCCAGAAAAAACAAGCCGGCGCCATCAAGCGTTACTTTAGTAATTGACGGCATCGAAATAGCTAAAAAGTCCGCGGAAGGCCGCGTGCGAGTTTTCGATTTCGGCAAAATCGCATTGAGCCCCGGCGCGAAGCACAGGATGGAACTCGCCGTTTATATCGAAAAAGGCATTGCCGGCTATCATTACGGCAGAATATATATACACAATATCAAAATCGTTTCCGGCAAAGTGACGCTTTGCGAGGGCGGCCGCAAAAGCCTTAAATTAAACGACGATACGCGCGTCGAAGATTGGGAAGACGAATTTCGCGGCCTTTACGTCAATACCGAAGAAACCGGCAGTTTTAAAATAATAGATAACGTAAGTAAGTAAGTAAGTAACCAAGTAACTAAGTAAGTAAGTAACTAAGTAAGTAAGTAACTAAGTAAGTAACTAATTAAACGACCGTTAATTAAATTTGCATAAAGCAAATCGAAACCTGATATTAAATTAAAACTTGATATCGCCTTTTATCGCTTCGAGTTTTGCCAGGTGGCCTTTTTCTTCGTTGATTATCTGCTGGACGATTTCGGCGTTCGCGCCTTCGAATTGTTTTTTCACGTCGGAGTAGAATTCTATCGACATATTTTCAAGTTCCACGGCTATTTTTATCGCATCTTCGATGTTTCCGGCTTCGATCGCCATAGCGCTCTTTTTGACCGCGTCGGTCATGCGGCTGGCTATTCCTTCGAGATATTGTTCGTATTCGCCCGGATATTTAAAGCGCGGCGCGTAATCGGCGCTCGATTCGAGCAATTTTCTGAAGACGCCTGTATGTTTTTCTTCCTCGGCGGCCAGAAAATTGAAAACATCGCGTGCGGCAGGCACTTTCGAGCAATCGAAAAGTTTGAGGTACAAATCGACGCCGCTGCGTTCAATTCTTACGGCTGCCTCGATGACATCGTTTATATTATAAAAATTTTCTTTCATGAAAAATCTCTCCTTTACCTCAATGAATCGATAAGTTCTGCCGGCCCGTGCCGTGACTTTTTTCCATAAAGATTATATCATATCCTTGCGACTTAGTCAATTAAGCGGGCGCCTATTTTAAAATTACATCGAAACTATTGACAATCGAACGGCTTTTATTGACTTAATCCATAAAATCTGGTAGAATAGCCTTTGAAAATATAAAATAAAATAATGCCGGGCAGGATTGCGCGATGTTTATAAAAAACATAAAAGGTATAAAAGACATAATAAAACGGGACGCCGGTCCCGATAACGTTTTTACGGATATTTCGGCTTCGAGTTACGTGCTGGTAATGGGCGCTATCTCGGTTATTTTTATTTTAGGTTTTTCTTTTTTATTTTCATTTCTGTCGGAATATTCGCAGACCTATCATCAGGGTAAATCACAGGCGGCTTATTATCTGGCCGAGGCTGGCGTCGAGCGGGCGATTTACGAACTTAAAAACATATTTCGCACTCCATTAGTCAATGAAAAAAAAGAAGTTAATGAAAACCTTCTTAAAATTTTAGATTATCACAGCGCGCAAGATTTTCAGCTCAGTTTCGCCGATTCGGAATTCGCCAGCGATTCAAAATATTACGTTAAAATAGAGTTTTTCGATTTGAAAGAAACGCCCTTCGGTTCGCTTCTGCGCGAAAAAGAAGTTCCACCCAAGCTCGAACAATATAAAAAAGACACCGTTTCATTCGCCAATCCTAAAAAATTAGGCGGCTGGCAGGGAAAATTAAAAATAACCGCCGCCGGAACCGTCAGAATGCTTTCTACTAACGGCGAATTGAAAGACATTTCCAGAACGCTCGTAGTTATACGCGATATCAAGGTTATGGACCTTACGCCCATAGCCACCGAATACACTCTATTTATATCCGGTGAAAAAACCGAGTATATTAAAGAAGGGGAATTTATTCTCGAACACGGACTTTCGAATTTAATCGTCATAGCTCAGGGCTTTGTCGATGATTTTCAGAGGCTTCTGCCCTATCTTAAAGGCTCGATGAAAGAAATGATAGATATAGTTCGGGATTTCGTCACTAAAACTAAATTCACCAAGCCTCAGGAAAAGAAAATGGAGGATATATTCAAAGCCTATAAAGTCGCCGGCAGGGTTCGCACGAATGGAGTCGTTCATATTTATCTTCCTTTCTTCGATGTTGACGATATAATAAATTATTTCGTTTCAAATAATTACTATGAAAGGCCCGAGGTCGGATATCCGTTCTGTAACAACCGCCTCCATGACCGATTTATGTCATGGGCGACCAAATTCGAAGGCGATATCAAAAAGCATTATTACGAACTGGTGCCTTATGTAATACAAAATCAGAAGCCTACTCCGAAAGTCGAACAATATACCCGCTGGAGCACTTTTCCGAACTACCTGAAGCAGTACCCGAATGAAACCGACCCGGAAAACCTCAAATCGCTTCTGCAGAACGCCGAATTATACGCGACCGAAATCATACCGCACAGTCATTTTATTTTCGGCGAAAAAAACAATCCATATAAGCTCGATGGAATAACGCTTATAAAGGGCGATCTTAAGATAGCCGGCCTTCTCGAAGGCCGCGGAATACTCATTGTCACCGATAATATCCATGTTCAGGGCGACATCAAACTTATTGACGATAAAACCCTGCTGACCATAGTTTCGCAAAACGGAAAAATAATTATACCGCAGAGGGCTAAAATAAATATTCAGGCTTCCGTATATGCTAAAGATTCGATATTTGGCGGCGAAGAAGTCAACGTTATCGGTAATTATACAGTAACCAACCTTAACCGTCAGGAAGGCGAAGACGGCAAACTTCTAATGCCGCGCAAATTTAAAATTAAATACGATAACCGTATAAGAAATATAATGGGCGATAATTTCTGGGTGTCTATATCGAAGCGCGATATAAAGCGTTATGAAATAGGCGGATTAAGTAAAAATGAAGACGACGAATAGCGGCGCGTCATTTCGTTCGATTATTAATTAAAGGAGAGATCAAATGATGAAATTTATTAGATATATTTTTTTAATAGCGTTTTCCGTCATGTTTTTATTTTCAGCCCCGCTAAAGGCGGCTGAAGCGGCTGAAGTTAAAGAGGCTTCGCTGCCGGACCATTTTAAAAATATAGAAAATCTCAAATTTTCGATAAAAAAATTAAAGAATATGTTCGTGACTTATTCGACGGCTTATAACCAGAACGATAAACAGTTGAAAAACTTCGTTTCCGATCTGGTTTCATGTCTGGCTGACTGCGAAATAAGCGCGATGGAGTCCGCGGGGCTTTCAGAGTCGCTCGCCGAAACCATAGTGAGGCTCAAGCTGGTTCATGACGGGCAAAAGCGCGTTTACGACCAGTTCGTAAGGGTACTCGACGAGGCCTATATCAAGCGCGTCGTTTCAAGTAAAATTGTCGCGGACGCTGAAAAAGTCGCCGCTATGATTTCAAAAGATGAAAATGCTAAAGCGTCGCCGGATAACCTTATTTATAAATACTATGGCGTTAACGCGAAGGGGCATGCCGCTCATAAAATTGAAAAAGAAAATAACGTAATAAGGGGTAAAAGCAGCTTTTTTGGAACTGGAAAAGGCGACACGAAACAGATAATCAATAAATATAACGTCGAACAGCCTGAAAAACATAAAAAAATAACCGGAATGGAATTTATGGACCCGGCCGCGGCCCGTGAAAGCGCTCAGGAAGCGACTGATGCCGCCGCTTCAGACGCAAAGAAAGACGCCGAAACTATAATCAAAGAAAAAACTGTCAAAAAAACGGAGTGATAGCTTGAATGTATCAAAATATGAATCTTTTTGAAACGCCCGGTCCTCAGAGTAATAATCAGTTGATATTCGACGAAACGATATTCGACGGTTACGCTAAAAAAGAGCGCATTAAAAATACCGACAATGTGATGCATTATTTCGAGTCGCGTTTAAGGGCGGCGGGATACCAGAGTATCGCCGGCGTCGACGAAGCGGGACGCGGGCCTATCGCGGGCCCGGTGGTCGCTTCTATCGTTATGCTGCCGCCTGATTATCATGTCAGCGGGCTTTATGATTCAAAGGCGGTTTCCGAAAAAGTCCGCGAATCGGTTTTTGCTTCGCTGACCTCGGATCCCGGCGTAAAATGGGCGGTCGGAATAATAGATAACCGGGAGATAGACCGCGTTAATATTCTTCAGGCGACTTATCTCGCCGTTTATCAGGCTTATTCGAGCCTCAGCCGGAAACCCGATTTCATTTTAAACGACGCAATGATTATTCCAACGATAAAAACCTCGCAGAAAAAGGTTATCAAAGGTGACGCGAAATCGGCTTCCATAGCCGCCGCTTCAATAATAGCCAAGGTCACCCGCGACCGGATAATGGGCGAATACGATCAGAAATATCCACAGTACGGATTTTTAAGCCATAAAGGGTACGGCACGGCGCGTCACATTGAAAACATACGCCGCCACGGCTATTGCCCGATACACCGTCTTACTTTTAAAATCGATATCGATTGAGTTGTTTTAACTCATTTTTATTTCGTTTTTAATTTATGATTAGTTTATGAATTAGTTTATGATTAATAAATAATAAAATAATAAATAATTATTTTTTGTCCAATAAATTGAACCGCCGGGGAAAAAAATGTCTGAAATTAAAATAAGCAAAGTCAGCAGCATAAAACCGGTAGAGCCGGCAGGCGCTTCGCCGCAGGAATTTTCTCCTCGCGAAGGCCAGGTTTACACCGCCAGAGTAAAGGGCTTTGTGGACGGGACCGCCTTAGTTTCCATAAACGACCGATTTTTGCTTTCACTTTCCGATTTAGCTGTTAAAACGGGAGAGAGCGTATTATTGGAGCTAATCAAGCGCGAGGCCGACGGCAAACTTATATTTAAAATGGCGACTGGCGATAACGCCGCCGGCCGCAGCCTCGAAGCCTCGTCAAAAGGCGTCGCCGATATTTTAAAAACTATAGGCGTCGATGCTAAAATTCCTTATTCACAGAATGTTTTAGAATCCCATTTGAATTTCGGGCTTCGTCTTGACGCGCGCTCTATTGAACGCGCCGCTTCGGCGCTTAATAAATTCCTGGAATCCTTTGCGGCAGACAGTCCGGGCGATCCGTCGGCTCCGGCCGGTTTGCAGGAAGACGCTTCGCCGCAGATTAAAAGCCAGGCAGCGGGCGGAGCTGCGGCCTCATTATTAAAGCCCGGCGTCGATATTCAGATGTTATCCGACGCCGTCGTGCTATTAAACAAGTCTAATATATCTTTCGGGCCTGCCTCGCTTCAACTCGCCGCGTCGCTTCTTGAAAAACTCCGCGGCGGGCTCGATTTTAACAGCCTTTTTTCTTCGCGCCATTCGCTTTTAGCCTCGGAGCTTGCCGCCGTTCTTCCGCAACTGGAGGGTTTGAATAAAAAAGCGGCTCTCACGGCTGCTCGGCTGCTCGGCTATTTGAAATCTTCGGATGCTTCAGGCACCGGCGCGGCGGGCCTGAAAATAACGACCGCCTTTTCAAGACTGGTTTCTGAAGGGGCCATTCCTTCGGAAAATAAGAGCGTTTCGGCGCTGAAAGATTTATTTACGCTCATCGGAGAGCTCGATAAAACCGGCCGCGGAGGCGATAACGCCGATAATTCATTTAAATCTGTAGCATTAAATCAACTGCGCGAAAATATATTCGCGCTACTTGAAAACCGCGCATTAATAGAACTTTATTCAGTTATCTCGGGAAGCGAATTATTTAAAATTCCGATCGATTACGAAGGCGAAAACGGCGAGGCGCTTTGCGAAATAGAAAGAGAGGACGGCCGCGTCTCTGCCGTAGATATTTATCTTACTCTTTCAAAATTAGATACGATTAGAATAAACGTTAAAAAAAAGGAAACGGCCGCCGGCATATATATATTCGTTAAAAATAAAGCGATCAAAGATTATATTAACTCTAAATATGCGGAGAATAAAGAATTGCTTGATTCGGCGATGAAGTCGCAATATTATTTTACCGTAGTGGTCGGCGAAAAAATCGATTTCATGCCGCCGATCATTAGATGCCGCGTAAGCGGGATTCCTCAGACGACGCTTGATATCAGTGCTTGATATCAGTGCTTGATATCAGTGCTTGAATCGTATTTTAAGGCGCGTGACATATATGGGAAAAACTAACGGGAGCGAAAACGGCCGCAAATTAAAACCGAAAACTAAAGCCGTCGCGGTTTTATACGATCAGAATACCGAGTCGGCGCCTCGCGTCGGCGCGGGCGGTTCCGGTTTTATAGCCGAACAGATCATTAAAATAGCCCGTGAAAATAATGTTCCGTTTTATAAAGATGGCGATTTGTGCGAGGTATTGCTTCAATTCGAACCGGACGTAATAATTCCTGAAGAATTATACGAAGCGGTGGCTAAAATTTTAGTTTTTATTTACAGGGCCAATAAAGAAAAAAACTTTTAACAAGAGGTGTTCATGAAAAACAATATAGTTATGACCAAGCAGGTAAGGGAGGCGCTGGCGAACAATAAGCCGGTCGTCGCTTTTGAATCTACGATAATAACTTACGGACTGCCGTATCCGCAAAATCTCTCTACGGCTCTTGAAGTTGAAGAAATAGCTTCTAAAAACGGAGTAACTCCCGCCACTATAAGCGTTATTGATGGAAAAATAATGGTCGGAGCGGATAAAAAACTTCTTAAATATATCGCCGATCCGAAAAATAAATCGAGTATAGATAAAGTCTCGCGTCATAATTTTTCGTGCGTACTCGGCGAATCTAAAAGCGGGGTTACCACGGTCGCCGCTACAATGATGGTCTGCGACGCCTGCGGCATTAAAGTTTTTGTGACCGGCGGCATCGGCGGCGTGCATCGCGGCGGGGCGAAATCTTTTGATATATCCGCCGATCTGAAGGAATTCGAAAAATCGAAGGTCGCCGTCGTTTCCTCGGGCGTTAAATCGATACTCGATATCAAGCTGACGCTCGAGTATCTCGAAACGGCGGGCGTGGCGGTGATCGGTTATAAATGCGATGAACTTCCGGCGTTCTACAGCCGCAAATCGGGGCATAAGATAACATCCAGGGTTGATTCGATTGAAAAGTTAGCCACAATAGTAGATATAAATTTTAATTTCTCGAAATCAGGCCTTTTAATAGCCAATCCCATACCCGCTAAAGACGAAATAAATTCCAATAAAATAAGTATGCTCGTAGATGAAATCATAAGCGCCGCCGATCCCGACGATATAGAAGGCCCGAAATACACTCCCTATATTCTTGGAAAACTCCACGAAATAAGCGCGGGAAAAACTTTAAAGGCCAACGTCGCGCTCATTAAAAGCAACGCGGAGCTGGGCTCTAAATTGGCTTTCAGTCTCGCCGGACTAAATAAAAAATAAAGTAATAGAAAATAATATGATAAAATTAAATATAATGCAAAGTTAAGTATAAAACGAAGTTAAAGATAAAACGAAGTTAAAGATAAAATACAAATATATAAATATATAAATAAATATAAAATATAAATAATTTAAGGGGTTGGTATTATGTTGAGTTATAACTTTCTAAAAAGTAGATATGCCCGCGCGGCCGGGTTTATTTGCATCCTTCTTGTCGCGATATTTTTATTTTCGCAGCCGCGCTTTCTTCATGCCGCCGATAATCTCAAGAAGATAACTATATTATACACAAACGATACTCATTCACGGCTTCTTCCTTTTACGCAGGCCGTCACGGGTAAAAGCGTCGGCGGCATCGAGCGCCGCGCGGCTTATATTTCTTCGGTAAAAAAAGAAAATCCGTTCACGCTCGTTGTTGATGCTGGAGACCTTTCGCAGGGTACGCCTTTTTATAACTTCTTCAAAGGCGAGGCCGAATTTAAAGCCTTTGCGCTTGCAGGTTACGATTATTTGACGCTCGGAAACCACGAACTCGACTATGGCATGCAAAATTTAAAATCGCAGGCCCGCGCAGCCGGTCTGGAATTCGTTTGCGCTAATTTATTCGACTCTAAAACTTTAAAGCCTTTATTCACTCCTTTTAAAATAAAAAATATCGGCGGGGTTAAGATCGCCGTTATCGGCATTATGGGAAAAGAAGCGTGGGACGTTGTTTCGAATAAATATAAAGAAGGCGTTTTATACGCGGGCGAATTCGTTCTTCTTAAAAAAATATGCGCGCTGCTATCCGATAAGGTAGATTTAATCGTATTACTTTCTCATTCGGGGTATCAGCAGGATATAAAATTAGCCGCCGCGCTTCCTGAAATAGGAGTTATAATAGGCTCACATACCCATACAAAAATGGATAAGCCTCTCGAGGTTTATACCGCCCGCCCGCCTTTAAATAAAACTATAGTCACGCAGGCTTTTGAAAACGGAGTCTATATGGGGCGGCTTGATTTTTACTTTGACGGGGGTAATCGTTTGCCGAATTACGGTTCATTTTATAAATTAATCGATTCCTCGATACGCGTTAATAAAAAAACGCCGCTGCGCAGGCATATTCAATATTACGAAGATAAGATGAAAGACGCGGTTTCGATTATAATAGGAGAATCGGAAATTGAAATGGATAATATGGCCGATATGTTCAATTCTCTGGATACTCCAATGGGCCGTTATATGTGCGACGCGCTCAAAGAAATTTCCGGCTCCGACGTTTTTTTTACAAATACCACGACTTTTCGCGATCGTATGCCGCCAGGCGCCATTACGATAGAAACGCTTTTAAAAATAGTGCCATTCGATAATACCGTGGTCGTTTTCGAAATGAGCGGCGCGGCGCTTTTGAAGATGATGAATTTTATAGCGCTTAATTTCGGTAAAAACGAATCGTTTCAATACGGCGGCATCGCTTTTACAATCGATATCGATACGCGCACGGCCCGTGAAGTTCTTGTAGGCGGCAGTCCCGTAGATAACGATAAAATTTATAAGGTGGCCACTTCTTCTTATATCGCGCAGGGAAATTTAATGGGCGGCGAAATGTTTAAAGAAGCCCGGTCTAATTACGATACCGGCACATGCTTGAGAGATATGCTGATGGAATATATTAAAAAAAATCCAAAAATCAATGCGCCTGCCGGCGGCCGGCTTAAATTAATTAAAGTTAAATAGTTATGTGTGGTGGCAGTATATGGATAAAATAAAAATTTTAATAGTCGAAGACGAACCGGCTATGCTCGATTTTTTGAGTCATACTATAAAAAAAATCGGTTACGGCGTAGCCGCGGTCGCCGAAAATGGCCGGGATGCAATAGCCGCCGCCATCGATAAAAAACCTGATTTGATCTTAATGGATATTCTTTTGAAAGGCGATATCGACGGTATAGAAACGGCCGCCAGAATAAAAAAATCAGAAAATATTCCCATCGTTTTTTTGACGGCGCATTCGAGCGCTCAATATTTTGAACGCGCTCGTAAAGTCGAGCCTTACGGCTATATAATAAAACCTATCGACGAGAATATTTTATATACGACGCTTGAAACTATGATAGGCCGGATACAGCTTGAAAAAAAGCTGGAATTTTCAGAAAAACTTTATAAAGATCTATACGATAACTCGCCCGATCTTCTTTTCATGGCCGATTTTGTTAGCGGCGAGGTAATAAGATGCAACAAGGCTTTTTTAAAAAAATTCGGTTACAGCGAAGAAGAAATGAAGTATAAAAAAGTAGCCGACATCTTTTGCGGCGCGGATAAAGAAAGACTGAACGGCGCTTTCGGGATTTTGAGCAGGACTTCGTCTTTGAACGATTACGAGCTCGAGGCGGTAAAAAAAGACGGCACTATCATAAAAACTCTTTTAAACGCTTCGGCCGTTTACGGCCATGGCAGTCCGGTTTCGTATAGCAGGGCGAGCCTTCGTGATATAAGCGAATTGAAGGAAGCTCAGAGTATTTTAAAGAAAATGAATGAACGGCTCGAAATGAGAGTCGAAGAGCGCACGCGCGAGCTCGTTACGGCCAATAATGAGTTACATCAGCAGATTTTAACCAGAATGAGCGCGGAGCAGGAACTTAAAACGCATAAAGAGCGGCTCGAAGAAATAATCTTTGAACGCACCCGCGATCTGGTGGCTTCTAACAACCGTTTGCGCGAAGAAATAAAAGAAAGGAAACGCACCGAGCGCGATCTTTTAAATGCGCTCGCGGCGGCTGATCAGGCTAACAGGGCTAAAAGCGAATTTTTAGCGGTTATGAGCCACGAGATAAGAACGCCGATGAATGGAATAATAGGCATGAGCGAGCTCGCGTTAATGGACGATTTAAACGGAAAATCCACGGAGTATTTTAACGACATTAAAACTTCGGCCGAAGCGCTTTTAGCCGTGATAAACGATATTCTCGATTATTCCAAGATCGAGTCCGGTAATTTAAGTACGGAAAACATTGAAATGAATTTGCACGAAACGCTTGAAAGCGCGGTTAATTTAATTGCGGCGAAGGCGTTTCAAAAAGGCGTCGAAGTTATCTGTGAAATTCAAAAAGGCGTCGAAGAGATTATTATTGGCGATCCCTACAGAATCAGGCAGATCGTACTTAATCTGGTGAGTAACGCTATTAAATTTACTCATGAGGGAGAAATTAAAGTAACCCTTTCAAAGTCCGAATCCGCACCCGGAGCGAATCTTGAAGAAGGTATTTTTCAAATCAGCGTCACCGATACGGGTATCGGTATTAAAGAAGATAAACTCGAAGAAATTTTCGAATGTTTCAAGCAGGCCGACAGCTCCACCACCCGGCAATATGGCGGAACCGGCCTCGGCCTGGCGATATCGAAACATTTAGCGGCGGCCATGGGAGGCGATTTGAGAGTTAAAAGCGTCTTCGGCAGCGGAAGCGAATTTATTCTGAACCTGCCGGCGCGTTTTATAAAATCTTGCGTGGCGGATGAATCCGACGCCCCCAAATGCGCGGGTTGCGCCGATAAAATATTGATCGTCGATAATAATTTGCATAACATAAACATTTTAAAGAAAATGACAGCCTCGTTCTGCGACGCGAAATTGTTGAGCGCCTCCAACGCTATAGAAGCGCTCGAAATACTTTCCGCCTGCTCGAAAACCGACTCGCCAGTAGACCTGCTTATTACCGATTATAAAATGCCTTATCTCGACGGCCTTTTAATGGTCGAAAAAATCAGGCAGATTGAAAAATTAAACCGGACTAAAATAATAGTGATGAGCGCGGCGTGTGATATGATGCCGGTAATAGCTCAATTCCAGCGTCATTGCGTAGCCGGTTTTATAAATAAACCGGTCAGAAAAAGCGAATTGAAAAAAATATTATGCGGCATAAATAAAATAGGCGTCGGCGTTAACGCCGCGGAAAAAAAGACCTCATCTTCTCCGACCGCTCTTTTCTCGCATTCGGAAGGCAACGGAATAACCGCTATGGTAGCCGAAGATAATGATATAAACATCAAAATAATTAAAGAAATGCTTTATAAATACGGCGTGAAAGAAATAATAACGGCCCGCGATGGAGCCGAAGCGTTCGATTTTTTTGAAAACAGGCATATCGATGTTATCTTCATGGACGTGCAGATGCCCGTTCTCGACGGCTGCTCGGCTACTAAAAAAATCAGGAGTTCATCTAATAAAAACAGAGGCGTTCCGATAATAGCCATTACGGCTAACGCGCTTAAGGGCGATCGTGAAAAATGTATTCAGGCTGGAATGACCGATTATATGGCTAAACCTTTTAAACCGGCGGTAGTCGAAGAAATGCTGGCCAGATACGCCGCTTCTAAATCAAACTGCGCGCTGCCCGGACCGAAGGCGCGAACTGAAGTTTCCACGATAAAAATCGATACCCGTTCCGCATTTGATTATATGGGGTTTTTAGCCGCGTTAGAAGGCGACAGGACTATTTTTAAAGAGGTGTCTCAGGCTTTTCAGCACGATATTATTTTAAATACTGAAAAAATCGGCAGGTTGATTAGCGAAAAAAAATATGATGAGCTGAAATTTGTGGCGCATAATTTGAAAGGGACTTCCGGAAATATTTTTGCTTTCACGCTCGAAAAGATCGCCCGCGATTTCGAAGAAAAGATATCCGCCGGTGATTATGAAGCCCTTGCGGAATCGGAGCGGGAATTAAAAAAGGCCGGCGCCGAGTTTTCGGTTTTAGTCAGCCAGGCTATAAATAAACTATTTATTTAAACCGGTATCGCTTACTTCGCTTTATCGATATAAAAAGTGTGTTCGTTTCTGCCGGCTTTTATGACAACCTTATCATAAACTCCATCTTTATAGCCTTCGCATTTGACTGTTATTTTATAATTGCCGGCCGGCACGTTGTGAATTTCGACGGGCAGAGATTTTTGCGTCTCGATGGACTGCGTGGCGATTATAACGTGCGCGTTGCTTTCTATATCAATTTTGCCTGATTCGAAAACCGAGCATACCAAAAGGCCGAATCCTTTGCTGGTAGATATTTTCGGCGATTTTGAAACCTCGCCGTCCGTTTTTTTCGAATAAGCGCGGCCGCCCTTCGTATCTTCTTCTATCATCTGTTTGCGTCCGTATTTTGATGAGTAAGAAACTTTTTTGCGCGCCGGCAAATCGCCGTTAATATCGATTTCATTAACGCTTGTCTTCATAATTTTAGCCAGCAGCCTGTCGTATTCGATATTGGCTTTTTTAGTTTCGCTGATTTTATAACCGGGCGGCGATAGATAAATTTTAACCGCGCACAGAGGCGATTTTACTTTAATAACGTCTATATGCCTTTCGTAAGGCTTTACCGAGGCGGTTATTATATATTCGCCGGCGAGAATGGATGTTAATTCAAAATAACCGTTTTCGTTTGTAACCGTTTTTTCGCGCCCTATTCTGATCTCGCAGTCTTTAATGCCGGCCGCATTTTTTTTATCGTAAACCATTCCGACTACGCGGCTGAATTTTACCGCGCGTATCAATTCGCCGTTTTTGGCCGCTTCGTTAATGCCGTTTTCGATAGTCGAAAGCGGAGCGGCCGTTTCAAAAGAGGCCGTCGAAGCCGCGAAACAGGACGGCTTTATAAACGCTGAAAGTATGATTATAAGAATAAATAAAATTATAACATGCGCCGATAAAGCCGTCCGTGCGGTATATGAAATTATATTGACAGTTTTTCTAAATATTTGTTTTAACATTTTGACTCACGGCGCGGCCGCTGGCGGGGCCGCGGTTTATTAATGCTTTTTTTCTAATTTCCGGTAGGCTTTTACCGCTTCGGAAAGTATATTCATGGCGTCTGTTAAATGAGCGCGGTTTATAACGTATGCCAACCTTATTTCGTCTTTGCCATGGTTGGGACTCGCGTAAAAACCGGAAGCGGGCGCTACCATTACGGTCTTATTGTCGTGACGGAAATCGGTTAAAAGCCATGCCGCGAATTTATCAGCGTCTTTTATGGGAAGTTTGGCGATTACGTAAAAAGCGCCTTTGGGTTGTTTGCAAATTATATCAGGATTTTTTTCCAGCGCTTCATAGACTATGTCACGGCGCATTTTATATTCGTGAATCATTTCGTTCATGTGTCTCGGGCTTATATGGATAGATTCGGCGGATGCCATCTGTTCTGCGTATGGCGATGAAAGCCGCGCCTGGGCGAAGCGGACTATCAGGTTCATCAGCTCCGCGTTTTTAGATATAACGCAGCCCATGCGCACGCCGCAGGCGCTGTATCTTTTCGAAACCGAGTCCATCATTATTACGCGCTCCGACATATTTTGCAATGAAAGCGCCGATATGTGCTCTTCGCCGTCATAAACGAATTCGCGGTAAACTTCGTCGCTTAAAAGAAAAAGATTGTGCTTACGGCAGATGTCGGCGAGCATATCGAGCTCTTTTTGTTTATAGACCGTGCCGGTCGGGTTGTTAGGATTGCATATAAGTATGGCGCGGGTTTTCGATGTAATTTTTTCGGTGATTTTTTTCGCGGCTGGAAGGTGAAAACCGTCGTCGGCGTGAGTTAAAATCGGAACCAGGTTAACGTTTGCCATCACGGCGAATCCGTTATAGTTGGTGTAGAAAGGCTCGAACACTATTATTTCGTCGCCCGGGTCGCAAACGGCCATCATGGAGAAAAGTATGGCTTCGGAACCGCCCATTGTAACTACCATATCGGAAGGTTTCAAATCTTTTATGCCGACGCCGTCGTAATATTTAACTAAAGAGTCGAGGTATTTCGGTTCGCCCTGTGACGGGGAGTAAGCGATAGTTTTAACGTCGATTTTTTTAAAGGCGTCGAGTATTTCATGCGGGGTTTCAATGTCCGGCTGGCCTATATTGAGGTGATAAACGGTAACGCCCTGCGCTTTCGCGGCGTTAGCCAGAGGCACTAATTTTCTGATCGGTGAAGCCTGCATGTATTTATCTCGTATTGAAATATTGGGTTTGGAATTCATTAATATTACCTCGCTTTTATAATAGTATATTAGTCATTCTGCATACTCTTCGCCGTTTTAGTTATTGCGCGTTATTATCGATAACGCGCCGGCGGTTATTTTAAACCGAGAAGTTTATATACCTGTACTGGCTGCTCGCGGCCTTTTACGGTGACCGCCTGCATTTTTTCCACGTTGATTTTATCGCTGATTTCGTTATAAACCGATTCGGTGATAAGCACGGTGCCGCCCGGCGCTATTGATTCGAGCCTGAAAGCCACGTTCACGTTATCGCCGATAGCGGTATATTCCATGCGCGACGCCGAGCCTATATTACCGACTACCACATCGCCGGTGTTTATGCCGATTCCGATATTAAAGCTCCAGTTATCGCCGCGAACTTCGCGCCATTTTTCCTCGAAAATTTTTATGGCGTCCTGCATTTCCAGAGCGGTTCTCACCGAATTGAAAACGTCGTTTTCGGTGGCTAACGGCGCGCCGAATAAAACCATTATAGCGTCGCCTATGAACTTATCGACTGTGCCGTGGTTCATATTGACGATTTCGGTCATTACCGAAAAATAATCGTTTAGCATGGCTACCATTTCTTGCGGAGTGAGCACTTCGGAAAGTTTGGTGAACCCTCTTATATCAGAAGCCATGATAGTGAGTTTGCGGTTGATACCGCCCAATTCGAGCGATTCGGGCGAGTTTAAAATTTCATCCATTATTTGTGAAGAAACGTATTTGCCGAATATTTCTTTTACTTTTTCGGTTTCGAGCGCTCTTTTTTCGCTTTCTTCGAGCTGATTTTCATAAAGCAGCGAGTTATTGAGCGCGACTTCGAGAATGGAGGTGACCATATTAAAAAGATTTTTATCGTCGCTGGTATAATTGACCGATTGCATATCGCAAATATTTAATATACCCATGATTTCGCCGGTTTTAGAATAATGGATCGGCGCGGCCATAAAAGTTTTTATCTGTCCGCGACCGATGAGCGCGCTGAATGTCTGCTCTTTTTCAATGCTGTTGATATCTATTAACATATTCGAGCGTATCGCTAAACCTATTAAGCTTTGCTCATGGCTGGTTATGGCTATTTTACCTTCTTCGTCGGAGTTCATTCCCTTCGATGCAAGGACGCGGAATATTTTTGATTTCGATTCGGCTAATAAAATGCAGGATTTAGAAGCGCCAAGCTCTTTTTCGAGCAGATCGAAAAGAGTCGAGCAGATATCCTGGGGTTCCAGAGATGAAACGATTTTTTTAATTTTTAAAAATAAAGTCGATTGCTTGACGGTTTTTTGAGTGGTTTTAGCGGTCATTTCAGTGGTTTTTTCGCGGACCTCGTTTTTGACCTTATAAATTTCCGAAGCGTACTTTTGATTCATCTGAAACAGCGAATCATGTTTTTTACTAAGCTCGTGCATCTTTTTGACTAAAAATAATATAAGCCCTATCAGCAGCAGTATTATTACATCGGGTATACTCATATTTTTAAGGCGCTCCCGCATCTTTGGCAGTTATTGTATTCGTTTAAATTAAGATGAAAGCATTTATGACAAACGCCGAAGTTAGCCCTTACGGCTAAAGCGTAATCGACCTGCGGCGTGCTTTTTTTGTCGATTATTAACGATCTGAGCGACTGGTTAATGAAATTAGTGATTATCGAACCGGGATTTTCACGCGACAGCCTGTCGTATTCGCTGATTAACATCTGCGGTTTATTGAGATTGACGATAGAGTCTATAAATATGGAGTGTATTAAAATATTATCGCAGACGTAAGTGAAAAGCACTCCGCACTCGCTTATTACTTTTTTATAATCTTTTCTTCTATAGTAGGTTTCGAGCAGCATTATACGCGAATCTACGTCGCGCGGGCAGGCTTCCATGTATTTTTCGCTGAAACGGAGCGCTTCGTCGTCGAAGCGTTTAATTTTGCTGAAATACTTGACTATATAGCGGCCCGCGGTTTCGTTGGCGATATCCACGCTCAATATATCGCTTGCGATCTGCACGCCGGCTTCGTCGATTAGATTTTGCGATACGTTGTGGTTCAATACGGCCTTGAGCATTTCCAGATCGGCCATTTTTTTAGAGATTAAAAAGTTGAAAACTTCGATGGCTTTGAATGAGCGGTCTTTAGTTTTGATATATATGCGGGCGAGGTATTTATAAGCGTCGATATTTTCATAATCGTACTGAAGGACTTTTTTCAACGCCATCAAAGAACCGGCGTAGGAATTTATGTAATAATAGGCTATGCCGAGATTTAAAAAAAGCGCGACGGTTTCGCTCGTCGAAAGTTTCATATCGACGAGCTTTTCGAGTTCGTTGATCGCCGGTTGATATTTTTTGTCCCTGACCGAATCGACGCCTTTTTTCAGCGTTTTAGAAACGCTTATAAGGCTGTACTGCTCTTTATTAAAAAAGCTCATCGGATTGAAGTAATAAAATAAAATGACAAGGACTATCAGTATAATTGAATATGCGGCGAATTTAATATAGTCTTCTTTTGAGCGCCAGTAGGCTGAAAATATTTTTTTATCGATTTCTTTTTTCAAGTCGTCGCCGGCCATAGCCTTGGCTTTTTCGTATTCGGCGACGGAGTCTTCGTATTTGCCGCGTTCAAAAAGCTCGTCCGCGCGCAGCAGCGTTATATCGATTTCGCCGCCGGTCTGTTTCGAAGGCGTATGCGCGCCGCCTTTTCTTATGGAACCGTCGTTTTTAAGTTTAGCCGGAACGTTGGAAAGAACGACCATTGAAGTATCGGTTTCATCCCGCCACGGGTTATCTTTAACGGCGGCGACTTCGTAAGTGCCTGTTGAGGATGTGCCTGCATGATCTGACGCAGCCGGCGTCGATATGAAAGCGTCTTTAAGCGAAGTGTCTTTTTTCAAAAGCGCGGCGATAAGTTCGGCGGCTTTAGCGTCGGGTTTTTCGGCGGTCCGGCTGTAAATAAAGGCTGCTATATAGGCTTCTTTTACTTTATTTTTTCCGGCGAGCGCGGCGGCGTGATCTAAAAGCAAACCGGCGTTGAGGTGGGCTGGAAATATAAGCGTCGTATAGGATTTGATCGTCTTGAAATCGTTATCTTTAAGCGCGGCTTCTATAAGCGAGTCGAAAGATCTGGCGCTGTCGCGGAAAGTGGCGTAAACTACGGATAATTTGCCGTATATTTTTGAAAGCGCTCGCTCGTCCAGTGCAAGAAGCCCCTGTTTTTTTAAAATTTCTAAACAGAGCTCGTGGGTTTTACGATAATTTGCCGACATCATGTATATGTTTAAAAGCTTATTCAGCCAGATGAAATCGAAACTTTCTCTGAGCGCCATTATTTTGAGGTTATATGAGGCCGCGTTTCTGTAATCGGATTTAGCGAGTTCGTTTTCGAGCTGGCCGGCCAGGGCTTCGGTAAGCATTTCGTTTAATTCAGGCGAAAGGCCTTTATTGATATACATTACAGTTTCGATGCGATTGATGGCGCTTATGTAATCTTTCTGCCTGTAAAAATTGCGCGCCTCGTCTATAAGAACGTCTGGATCGCAAACTGAAACTGGATAAACCGAAGAAGCCGCCGGCTCCGAAGTTTGCTGGGCCGCGACGGGAATTGCGGAAAAAAAAGAAATAAAAAATGAAACAATTATAAGGATAACGGAGTAAATAGCATGTGAAGCGCTGTATTGTCTTTTTTTATCAGTCATAATTTATTTGTCCAAAACTCAAAAAAGTAAGCCCGAAAATTAAACAGGCGCGTGGACGAAAAATAAACATCCTGTTTAATAATGACACCGGCATTTTTTCGTAAAAAATCGAACTCGTCCATTTTTCTGCCGGTTATATTTTTGTATCTTCATAATTCTAACATATATATACAAAAAAGTCAAAAAAAATCTTAATTAAAATCATCCGGCCTAAAAGCAATAAAAACAATCAATTTGAATTTGATATCCGATTAAATTCAAATTGATTGTTCGGTATGATTTTGAGAATTTTTTATCAAAATGAGTCTCAAAATGATATTGAAGCCGCTAATTTTCATTAAATTCTCTGACAATTTCACTTAAAACAAATCAGGCATGAAAATTGCTCATATAAGCTCAAAATGATTTGGGGGCGATATGATTTTGAAAGAAAACAGCAGGCATTTCAGTGTTGGTTACAACATAAGAGCGGTTGAAGAAGTTTCCACGGTTTCTAATTACAACGGCAACATAATATTAAAGGGGTCTTTAGCCGTCGATAAAAAAAGCGGCGAAAGAAATTTCGTGAAAACTTTTTACGAGCTCAGGCCCGCTTACTGCGTTTCGCGCGCCAATCGCGCTTAAATTTTATCAGGGCGGCAAAAACTTAAATCGGCGAATTGAACTGGTTAATCATTGTGAATACAATCTTTTGCGTACCACGATAATAACTTTCCGCAACCGCATTTATATACTTTTTTTTCTTCGAGCAGCCATTGCTCGATTCCAATTTTTCTTATTTTTTCTATATTTTTCAATATGTTTTTATGGTGTTCTATTCCGTCTGACGCGAAATTTTTTATTAACTGGCATGGATATTCATCGCATTCTCCGCAATAAACGATTTTTTTCTCCACCGCGCAACTTTTAATTTTGCAATCGCCGCATTTGTTATCATTGCGGCATCCAGGGCATTCTTTCAGTTCCATATTTTTAAGATAATCGTATTTAGCAGGTATATTCGATAGGTGTTTTCTGTTGTTTTCCATCGCGGCCACTTTAAAGCTGCACGCTCCGCAATAAAGGCCGCAGTACGCAAGCAAAGATAAATCGGCATCGGCCGTCAGGTTATTATTTTCTTTAGTCATATTCAGTTATGTCTCCTTTTAAATTTTTCGTTAGTAAAATGTTATTAAAACTCTACGAAGTCGTTTCTGGTTAATACGAAGGTAATTTTGTCATAAAGTTTTCCGCAAATGTTTATGGCGTTCTGATCGACTTTTTCTTTTTTGAATTTAAGTTTTTCATGTAATTCGATTGAAGCTTTATTTAAGCTATACACCTCTGCGATAGCGCTTAAATAGGATAATTCATGAAAATAATATTTGAGAATGGCATTTATCGCTTTTAAGGCATAACCTTTTCGCCTGAAATTTTCTCTGATACTAACGCCATATTTAAAACTTCTACTTTTTTTATCGCAATGATGCGTCGTAATTATTCCACAAAAATCGCCTGAAACGTTCTGGATAACATATGTCAACGAATCGTTTCTGGCAACGAGAATATAATCTTCCATAACCGATTTCGAGGAGTTATGAACTTCATCGGAATTATCTTCGTTTCCATTCATGGCTCTGACAAACGAGTCATTTTTTAATTCAATTAAAAAAAGTTCGTCAGTATTTTCAATTGTTCTGAGAGTAATTTCATTTTCTTCTATCAATAGCTTCATCGGATCGTTTCTGGTTATTTAACAATACTTACAATGGTTTCAGTTTAACGGTCCACGAGGCCGGCCGGTTGTGAAATTATTTCCGCCAGCTTTGCGATGTGCCGGTCTGTAGTTCCGCAGCAGCCGCCAAAAATTTTAAGGCCGGAGTGAAAGCGAAGTTTTTCCATGGATTCGTAAAATGAATTTTCATCGTCCGAATGAAGCGAGTCGCTTCGATCGAGCTCTTCGGGGCTAAGTGAGGAAGTGTTGGCCTGGATTCCGAGCAACCTTTGCCTTAGCGTTTCCCCGCATTCAGATTCGGCTGTCAGGGCTTTTGTCAGCACCGACGGATGGATGCAATTGACCATGTAGAATAAAGGTTTCGGTTCAGCCGCCGAATCGATCTCGCGAATCGCCGCATTTAGAGAAGTTCCGTCCAGCAGGCTGCCATTTGCGCGGATAACGAAACTCAGGGCGTAAGGCTTTCCGGTTTCAGCCATGGCGCGTGCTATTCCGATGGCCTCCGGCAGCGCGGGCAGCGTTTCAGCTATAAGAAAATCGACTCCGGCCGCAGCAAGACTCGAAACCTGTTCCCTATGGAATCCGAGCGCATCGATGGCCGAAATACTTTCCTGCGGCTTGTAAGCATCGTGCCGGCAGCCGATCAGCCCGCCCGAGTATATTTTTTTGCCGTAATCGCCGTATGAGCGGCGTATGCAATCAAGAAAACGGAAGCAATCGGCGTTGACATCGTGGTTTTTATATGGCGAAGCGGCTATACGTTCCTTATTGGCGCGCCAGGTAGGAGTCAGCACGATCATTGGCAGGTCATTGGACCTTCCTGCGTCCAGATACTGCCTGTATATCTTTTCGAGTGTTTCCCGCCCGCGTTGGTCATAGACAAGCGCGGCGTTGAGAAGCCCGCCGTCATCCATTTCGACGCCGGCTTCACGCCTGATTCTTTCTACAATGGAGCCTTCCATTAATATTATTTCGCCTTCGCCTATCAGTTCGCTGAAATTCATCGATTATAACCTCTTTGTGTAAATGCTATTTTTCAATGCCCGGAGTTTTATATTTGCTAACTTTATCACTATTTCAAAGAGTTCAGCAAATCGTAAAAATATCTTGATTCTTTCGTGACGAACAGATTATACCACGCTTCCAGAGTATCCGCTTTAAAAAGGTTGCTCTTTTTAAAAACTTCATAACTGAATTCTAATGGCGCTAATCCAGTCGCGGTTATCAGGTTACCATCCGTTACAACCAGCTCGTCAACATATAATGACTCGCCGGAATAATTCGGGCAGGAAATTTTCAGAAATTCTTTATCATTGCTCGTATGTTTTCGATTATCCAATATTCCCTTATTCGCCAATGCCATTGTCGCGCCGCATATCGCTGCTACTATTACATTTTTATTCAGCAATTCTTTTACTATTTCTAAAGTTTTATCGTTTACTGCGTCCATCCAGGTATCGGCGCCCGGTAATATTAAAATATCATCTTTTTGAAATTTAATATTTTCAATTAATTCGTCGGGCAGAATTTCAAACCCGCCCATCGTCTTTATTTTATTCAATGAATGTGATATTTTGATTATGACTATTTTTTCCCCTTTAACCTTAAAAAACCTGCCGGTATTGAGTTCGGCGGTAATAAACGCAATTTCCCAATCTGATAATGTATCCAGTAGATACAGATAAATATTCATGGTTTCCTCCAAAAAAAATTATAAAAAACGAATTATTGCCAGGGAGTGCCTGAAAGTGTAAAAATATTCTATAATTATAATATATTTTCTAATTTATTTCAAATCATTTATAAAGTTGGCGAGGGTCGGATAATAAATCTTGTAATTCCTTAGAATGTAATCCTTGTGTAAAAAATACTTTTCGTAAGTTATGATAGTATTGTTTATTCATTATGAAAGCATGCGTATCTTTATAAAGAGCGAATTTTGATTCTGGATAGGCTTTGCATGTCATTTCGCCCAATTTGGGCGGAAATACCTGATCTTCGCTACCTGATAACACGAGGACCTCGCCGGTAAACTTCGAACGTTCTTTAAGAAGATCGATAACCGGCACTTGAATAACGCCTTCTGAAGATTTGTCTAAATAATCTTTTAAAATTGCCTCACCCCACTCAAACATTAAATTAATTTTTGCGTTATTTTTTTGATAGTTAAGCAGATGTTCGCCGGTTATTTCAAACATTCTTATTTTTGTCGCTTCCATCATTGGTAAGCGCATCATTAATTTAGTGAAGTAAAAATTATTTTCAAGGCTCCACCAGTATTTATAATATGAGCCGAGATCGTTTTCAGAAATTTCCTTAATTAATTTTATCCTGAGTTCTTTAGCGTTTATGTTAAAATAGGGTAGTTTAGACATCAAAAAACATAAAGAATCTCTATCAACTTTTTTATTTTCCAGAATTTTATTTAATTCTTTTATTGTTTCAGGATTCGAGGTTTCCATTTGTTCGTTAAAATTACAGCAATAGCTGATATTATTTTCTCTGGCTATATCAGGAGCGCCGGAGGCCTCTATCAACACCCGGGATACTTTTTGGGGATATTTTGCAATATATTGCTGAATCAAAATCCCGGCTCCAGATGTTGCAAACAGCATAATTTTTCCATCCGCCGCAAGGTAACCTTTACTGAATAAATCCTGACGCACAAGTTCGATGTCTTCAATTTGTTGAGCCGTTCCATATAGATTCATCGCTTTACTATAATCGAGCGAACCGTCATTTTTATAAACTTCAGGAAACAAAGCGGGCGCATGGCCGCGTCTGCCGATTACCACATATGAAAGGCTTTTCAATTTTTCGAATTGATAGTCCATGTTAACTTCTGGATGTACTTTGTTTTGCTGTCCGTCCGTCAAATAAAAAATAACGTCTTTTTTGGGAATAAAATCGGCGCTTAAAATATAGAATCCTTTATATTTGCCAAGTTGAGCATTGTTATGATCGAGCGGCAGTTCCAGATAAAAATGTGTTTTATCCTGCGGCATTGACGAATAAAAGTCTTTCAAGCCTAAACGCGTTTTAGGAATTTTTAAATAATCTCCGAATTGATAATAACCATAAATAGCGGTGATTATAAACAGAACCAAAAATATTATCAACAACTTTTTAAATATTGTTTTCATTGAATAATCTCCATACATTTTTTAACACGATTACATTTTATGTTAAAATATTTCAAAAGTCAATTGGTTTTAGATATTTTGTTTTAGATATTATAAATTTTAAAAAACAAAATATACCTTGATTATTTTTTTAGATTAAAGTATAATCCAAAGATTTTGTATTCTGTTATTTTTTTATGGAATATGAAAAAACCTTGATCATATATTTATTTTGCGGAGGCATACAATGAAAAGGCAGCATGGTTCATCGATCACAAAATTTAAAGCGGTTTTGATTTTATTTCTGTTTATGGTTTTTGGCGCGGCGCTTTTTTTAACAGGGTGCTCAAATGGGTTATTTAGCGGGGACGATTCTATTACTAATCCGGGTGGCACGAAAGATAACAATTTAGTTAAAAACTATTCCGGCGTTATCGAGCCTGTCGTCTTTATGCACATCTCCGACTCGCATTTTGGCCTGAAAACCAGCCAGGGCGAAGATATCACGAAAGCCTTTTTCACTTATGTCGTCCCCGGCGTAAATCCGCTGGCGGTCATCCACACTGGAGACATGATCGATCAGGGTCCGATGCAGGATTATTGGAAGAGCTACAAGTCGGTTGTCACCGATACTCAGACATATCCGAAATACGTCGATATTCTCGGCAATCATGACGTTAAAAAACTTCTTAATTTAGACGGCAAAATTTTTTACAATGACTATTCAGTCACTGGCAAGGCTGGCGGCGGATATTACGGAATCACCAATCTCGACAACACCATACCTGTATGCCTGATCCGCACCAACACCGCCGCGGCGGATAGATCATATCTGGATTATAATTTAAAGAATATAGACGGTTATTTTACTCAGGATCAGCTCGATTATATTACCGATAAATTAAAATCAAGTCCGGCTGCGGCGTTTAACGTTGTGCTCGGGCACCATCCAGTCAAGTCGTCCGTAACCGGCAGTGAAGTAAAGCAGATATCCGTCGGCAACGATCTCATGAAGGGACTTATAGCACAGGTCGCGGCGCCTATCTACCTTTGCGGGCATGTTCATACACCCGCCACCACATGGCTTGAAAATCCGCCGATAAACACGCTCGTCGTCCAGGCGGACGATTTTGGCAAAAACGGATTCCCGTCAAGTTTTTATCTGGTCGCTTACGATATGTTCACCGGCCCTGCCGCCAAACTTGTAAAGGTCAATAACGCAGGCTCGACCATTGTTGACTGGCCCATCATCTTCATTACTTCACCGGCCGACAGCAAACTCGGCGGAGTCAATCCGCATGCGAAAAATTACTCAACCGGCGGAGCGAATCCGCAACTTCAGGTAAAGATATATACTAACGAAGAGGGCGCCGACATGAGCGTTATGTGCAATATAGGCGGCGGTTCGTGGAACGTTCTCCGCAATACCGCGGATAATTTCTGGGAATATTCTATTCCCGTCAATACTTTAACTCCCGGCGATAACACCGTCAGGGTTCAGGCGAAGCAAACCGGCGACACCGTCGAATCCAGCATAACGATAAAAATTAATTAAATTTTCAAAATAGTTAAGAAGAAATTTTGTGGCGGCCTGTGATCTGGATTTTTTTAAGATTTATCGATTACAGCAGTAATATTAATTATCAATTTATTCAATTCCGCTAAGCCAAAACTATCTAAACCATAAACTGATGAGGCATTTATTATGCAAGCAAAATTTTTGTAAACAATGTAGATAATCGCAGGATACTGTACTGTGTGTATTTTGACTAAGCCATTTTTTACTTTGTTTTTGTCGAAATTCTCAAATATTTTTTCATCATTGCCATAAGGATATACTGCGATTAATGCTTGTTTGGCTTCTTCTTCGTTATTAAAACGAGCCATTTTTATGGAAATGCTCTTATAATCAAAAGAATCGTTAAAAATGAATAGTGCTATGGTATTTTCAAATTTTTTCGCATCAGGTTTGTATGACAGGGGGCTTCTGTCGATCCAATTACTTAATTTAATTTGGTTGGCATTCAATAATCCTTCCGGCACTAAGGCTAAATATGAGCTTTCTATATTAACTCCGCTTAATTTATATATTTTCTGAAAGGAATATTCCAAACTACTGTTATATTTGTCGTATGCCGAAATAATAATCGGCCAATCAAATGCGCAGGCGCCATTTTCATTTAAATTTTTCGTATCGGATCTTAGAAAAGTTTTGTTTTTGATCTTACTCGAACCTGTTATATTGATACAATGAAAGTTTGGCAGGATTATGTTGCTGCATCCTTCGGGAAATCTTAACAAAACTTCTTTAGAATCTTTTCCCCAGAAAAATGACCCCGTTATAGTCGATTTACCAATATTTCCGTCTGCCGCAAATTGCATATTTGATGGCAATTCAATTAATTCATCATTGTCCGGAGCGATATATCGTGGAGATGAAATCAGATTTTTACTTATTTTATCATAAAATCTGAATGTAGTAGTAACCGCAGTCGTGTCTTCTTTATCGTATCCGGGATAGTGACTGAATGACGCACTTTGCAGATTGATTTTAACTTTATCGGATAAATATACATTTTTATTAAAATATAAGTGTAAAATGTCGTACGCCCTGTTCTTAGCTTGAATGTTTGAAGGGTTGATTTCAATTTTTGCATTCGTTAACGTTAATTCGTCGTTTAACTTGCTATAATGCCTGAAAAAGTCATCTTCTGTGTTTGATATATTGTCGGGGCCTTTTGAAAAAATTTTAAAATTATTAATGTCGATTTGAAATGGATTACCCCAGGCGTCTTTAAGCCACACACCGCTGCCTGGCATTCTTAAATCAGTATCTTTTTCCATTTTTTTATTTATTAAATATCCATTTTTTTGAACATATTGGCAAAGTATGTCGCAGCTTTGAGAAGTCTGAAGAATTTTCATGTTTTTTGAACTCAATTCTCGATGCTTTAATATCATTAAATATCCTGATACCGATAATAGAATAATGATTAAAATTACTATTATTTTTTTCATTTAATAATCGTCCTGATTTTATTATGATGATACTTACGTTAATCTCTTACTTATTTTTTATCACAAAAATTATAACACATATTTACAAAATAATATAGATATTTTTCCGAATTTATGATATAATCAATTACATATTAGTTTAAGTAGGCCAATTTTATTGATTTATATAAGGACGGTATCGAGTATGCGTAAATATTTATCTTCAGTTTCTTTTGCTAAAAAGGTCGTTGCGGCTTTTTTTTCAATTCAAATAGCGCTTTCTATTTCGATTTGTCCGGCTTTTGCCGAAAAATGGACGACATATCTTGCGCCTCAATATGAAAATGTTCCCCTGAATCCTGAAAACGCATATTTATCAGTTGCCCCCGCGGCGGACCCGGCATCTTCCAGTGGTCAGGCCATGACGCTGGATATAACGAATCCGTTCGAACAACTGGAGGTCTCATCAAAGAAAGCCACAAAAGTGACCCTTTTTCCCGGTTACGGCGAATACGCGAAGGACGTTATTCCGGCGCTCGTAAAGTCTCCCGAAATGCTCGACTCGGCCAAACTTCGCATGATCGCGCGTAAAATCAAGCATGATCTTATCGTAAAATCGGGGAACGCGAGTTACGCTGAATTTTATAAGCAATATGTCACATCTCCGATAGCATTTTTGATAGGTTTCACAGGCGGCTCGGGCCCCCGCTGTATTATTGAACCTCTTTATCTGATTCTCACGAACGGGTCATATTATTTTTTCAATTCGGAAATTTTCATCGAAGATCATCCGGGCCTCAAATTCTCCGTCATCGACGCGATAAAGAATGATACTCTCGACCTGGTTGTCGCGCACGAGAACGCCCATGGAATGATGTTTGACATGTATGGTTCTCAGGCTGAAGGATTTATTAAAAGCAGTCATAGTACTATCGGCCACGACGGCCCCGTCATTTCCGACCGCGTACTCGCATATATGGAAGGCTGGGCCGAGGCGTTCGAAGCACTTTACGGCCCGACCAATCCGCTTTTGAAGCTCAAGGAAGAAGAACGCGAGAAATACAGGATCTCCGAATTCCTTTTCACCCGTCAGGACCCCGTCCGCCGCAACCGCTATATCTGGCAGACATATAAAGGCAAAAAAAACGGTCTTCTTAAGAACGGACTCCAGCTGATATCCACCGAAGGGGTTATTGCAGGCCAATTTTACGACCTGCTCACTTCGAAAAAATTGAAAGAGCCTTTCATTAAATCAATAACGGTTATGTATAACCACAGGCCGAAAGATTATATTGAGTTTATAAAAGGCTGGATAAAGGATAATCCCGAAGATAAACAGACCGTTTACAGAATATTTCTGGAAAACACCAATTACGCTACAGTTTCAAATAAAGCTCGCTCGCTTTACTACGATTATTATCAGGCAAAACTCAAGTATGTGAAAAAAGAAATGGACGAAAAAACTTTTTATGAAATTAAAAATAAATGGCTCATCTTCAAGGAAGACCTTTTTAAAACTGTCATGCAAAATGACAATATCGACGCAAACATAGGAGCTGACCTCTGGATGAACCTGGCTACGACAGCGGCGCCGGGCATCAAAGATTTTCATTTTAACATTTCTTCGGCACCTCAAAAGGCCTTCGGAGCGATAAAAGGCCTGACCCCCGAAGACGCCGCGGCTATTTTCAAAGCACGCGAAGCTATGGGAACCCTCCCGTATAAAACCGCGACGGAAGCGCTCATTAATATGCTTGGCGAGGAAAAAGCAAATATAATAATCAGCGAAAACGGCATAACGAACCTTTAAAATGCTTTCAACTACTTTGATATTTAAATTGGGTTTCGCTTTATAAGTGATTTTCGAAGCGGCGAAGTTTAAATTTAAATTTTCCGCCAATTGTTTTTAAAGTAGCCTGCGTGACTTACAAATTAAATTCTAAAATGAATTTTTTAAATTTTCGACAAAAAAATATATAAATATTTCAGCATATTTCTTGACATTAGATATTTTTGTGCTACTATATCAGCATAATTGTTGGAGCGTGAACAGGCAGAAAAATGTGAAAGACCGGCGCGCAATTTTTTAAAATGCCTTAACCGTAAAATATAATTTAAAAAAGTGGGAGAAATAGCGTAAAGCGCCGCAACATATTTATTTAAAATGGAGAAAAAAATGAGTAAAGAAAATGTAAAACAGATGTTTGGTAAAATGGAAAAAGACGTGCAACTTCAGAAAAAGTACGCGGAAATGATGCAAACGCTTCAGAAGGAAACAGAAAAAATTCTGGCGGATAAACTTGTCGAACTGGGTCAAACAGTGGGATTTGTGTTTTCAAAAGATGATTTAATTGCCGCCCGCGCGGAACTCATCGATAACGTAAATGCGAACAAAGAACTTTCAGATAAAGATCTTGAAAAAGTCGCGGGCGGCGGCATTACTAAAGCCGGCACCGTGGTTTTCAGTATAGCCTCGGTAGGCATAGGTTGTGCGATGTTAAGTATAGCGACCTCTACCCAATCATATGGTTGTGCCGGCCAGCTGTCAATAGATGGAACTTGTTAGAACCGTTAAGTTTTTAAAACATATCGCCGCACAGCCTTGCGGAATGATCAGAAATCAGATGATTATTGTATGTTAAAATCAATAAACCTAAAAATACTGCAAATGAACTCAAAAAATTAAGTAACCCCGGTAAAAATTATTGAGTTTTTGATGAATCGTTAAAAATTAATTTTCCGGCCAATAAACTTGATAGACATGAAATAATGGCAAAAAGTAAAATAAATATTATATGAAGGTAATCTTTAAATATTGAAATCAAAGTAATGTAAATTGGTATGTTTTTATTCATCCATAAATCATTAACGAAATTATTGGCATCGCTATTTATCGTTATTTTAGTATATTTTAATTCGTCAAATTGGTTGACATTAAAAAAGAAGTTTTTTAAATCAGGACGTCAAAAAGTTCCGCAATCGCTTTTTGTGTTAACCAGACTGTTTCGTCTTTAAAAAAGACTTCGACTTCGACTTTTACTTTGCCGCTTTCTGAAGTGTAGAGAACAAAGTGGGATTGGCTGAGGGATAATTCGTTTTTAATTTGCTTTTTCATAAATTTATTTTCAGACTATTTAATTCAATTTTCTCTTTAATTTTTGTTGATTTGGCCGTTTGTAAAATAGGCATAAAATCATTAATAGTATAAATTCTTATATCGGTGAAATGATCGACAGCCTTTAAAATTGTTTCAATAAAATGTTTTTTATCAATTTTATTATCGGTTAAAAAAACAAGAAAATCATTATAAAAAGCGAACTTAATATCATTAAAATTTATATTATTGAATTCTATAAAATTAAATGAAGGCTCGAGAAAACATACGCAAATATTGTTAGATAATTTATTTCTATTGCCTAATTTTATATATGACTCATAAATTTTGAAAAGTAAAAAATCGTAAGAAATGTCAATTGATGAGGTCGTAACTCCATTCTTTGATTTTAGCATTTTCGTGAAAAAATCTGTGTTTCCGCCGATGTATTTGACGTCAATATTATAATCGTTGTTATTATCGCAAATAACAATATCAGGTGCGTTCTTATCCCAGGCCTCAAGGTTTACAATAGAATATCCTAAATCTACTAAGTATTTTGCATAGATTAATTCTAATAATTTTCCATAAAAGATTTTGAATTTTTTATGTCTTTCAATCTCACCTATGTTTTCGAGCCATTTTTCTTGAAGATCATTTCGATATTGTTTTGATATTGTCTTTTTTTGATTTTCAGATTCTGTAAGCAGCCATTCAATAGGATTTACAATGTTGTTTAAATAACCGCGTTCCCAAGCTAATAACAATGACGGTTTATGATCTGCCTTATCATTTATGCCGCACTGTTCTTTAAACCCAGGCCAATCCGGAATTAATAATTTTAATGCTCTTGAATATATCCATTTTCTTTCCAGAGACTCCAAAAGTATTTCGTAATTCATACTTTTATTTCTCCGTTCATTAATTCAGGCAACAAATTATCACGAATTTGAGTTAAAGTTGAGGATTGAATGATATTAATGAACTTATACATCAAATACGATAAAAAGTCAAATGAATCTACTTTGTGATTGTAATTTTTAATCATTTCGTTTAATTCTTAAGCTCCAAAAAAATTGCTGCAATTCATCTTAAACATAATTTTTCCCGTCATTGAATCGCGGTCCCCGCGGGAATTGCGTCGGAGACGAACGCTACCTGGCAGCCGCATGCGTTATTTGTTGCGGCAAGAAGCATTCCTTCGCTGGTAATGCCGGCTATTCGCGCAGGCTTGATATTGGCTGCTATAATGACATTTTTTCCTATCAATTGTTCGGGAGCGTAATACTTTTTAATGCCCGATACGATTGTGCGTTCGCCGAGACCGTCGAATACGACGAGTTTCAAGCAGTTATTCGATTTTCTTATATCGGCGCATTTAAGGACTTTGCACACTCTGATATCCAGGGCCGTAAAATTCGCGAAATCAACCATTGCTTTAATCGGTAAAATTGCGTCAGGAACGCCAGTTTTAATTTCCTCGACGGCGGCGATGGCAATATTATTTTTTTCGGCTTCTTCGCTCATGGTTTCTTTTTCAGTTTCAGGATGGGAAAAGTCGAGCAGATGCAGGTAATTATCTTTGTTAACTGCATATAAGAAAAAATATAGGCGAGGCCCCGTTTCTTTTCCGATCAAAAGATTATAGACTGCTTTGAAGAAATTGCTTTGTATGGCTTTTAATTCTTTTTGCTCGATAGATGAAGCGTCAATAAATTGCTTTGGTATGTCGTAAATTTTTATGTTCAATGCTTCGAGATCGTAATTTCCGGCCGCTATGAATTCGTGCAGCGCGGCAATATGCTTTTTGTCCGTCTCGGTCATCGAATTATAATAATCCCAATTGCGCGTTTTTCTCAAGCGGTTCACATTATTGGGAGCGCACTCGTTAAGCCAGAATTTAGCCCTTTCGAGCCGGTCTTCGAATTGCTTATATTTATATGGCATTCCAATCTTTTCCAGCACCGTTTCAAGAACGGAAACATTAAAGTCTACGATCGAGCCAAATTGTACAAGATGATTCATAGGAACGGTTTCGACTTTTCTGTTTTCGATCAGCGCGTTATGCATAATAGCCGTTTCAGTTTCACCAAGGGTTTTGGCGAAATAGCCGTTGAGCATTTTGTCAAATTCGCAATACTGGCGAAGGATTCCGTCGTCGAAGCAAAAATCGAAAGCTTTTAACGGGTCGGTTTTGGAGTAGAGCCATAAAATGAGTTCGGGCTGGTACACTTTTAACAGAGCGTCTGGCGTAAGATTCAGACCTGAAGAACCGGACATCTTGCCGGTCGCCCCTTTTATTCCAATAAATTCGTATCCTTGAAAGATGGGCGGCTCAAATCCAAAAATCTTGTTTGCGATATCCTTGCTGGTGTCGTAACTTCCGTTAGGGCTGGCATGGTCTTTTCCCCCGGGCTCGAAATCGACTTTTTCGTGCAGCCAGCGCATCGGCCAGTCTACTTTCCAGGATAGCTTACAGTTAAAATCCTTCGAAAAATCGAATATATCTTCATTTGCGCATGCGCATTTATAATTCGCACGCGTGCAATCTTCTGACAGGGATATAATTTTTGTGGTATCCTTGCCGCATTTCGAGCAATAAATGCCGACCGGGTAATAGTTTTCCCTTTCTTCGGCGGTTGCGTCCTGAGTACGGTGACCATCGAGCACGTCGAAAATTTCGCGACGCTTTTTAAGCGATAAAATTACGTAATCCTTATAAATTCCACTGCGATATAGCTGCGCTTGATATCTATATTCCATTACGATTCCGAATTTTTTCATTTCATTTTCGAACTCTTTTTCGAAATGTTGCGCATATGTTTTAACATCCACATCGTCAGTAAAAGGATTTTTAACGTCAACATAAGGCATGCCTATATATTTTTCCATGTCAGGATCGGCTTTTGCAACATTGACGGGTATTTTTCTTAAACGGTCAAATTCGTCCCAGGAAAAAAGGAGTTTAGCTTTTTTGCCCATTTTACGAAGCGAACGGACGACGAAATAACTCGTTGCGATATCCCTGAAATTGCCTATATGGATTGAACCGGAAGGGCTAATGCCGGCCGCACAAACATATTCTAATTTTTCCGGGTTTCTTTCTATAATTTTTTTTGCTATTTCTTCTGACCAATGCATTTTTTATTCCTCCGGTCGAATATTGTAAAAAATAATAATCCATAAAAACCATTATTGTTAATTATTTTCATGATTGTCCCTGCTTTAGCTTATTGTTGGGCAGAGCCGAATAATGATCTTCTTGTTCTGGCCCTTTCATTGTGACCACATTGTAAAGTTAATTGAATTATAAATGAGAAAATTACTATAATTATTAAAAATTTTAAAAAGCCATCCAATAAGGCGAAAGATTTTTGGGGTGTTTGGTCGTTAGTATATTCATTTTCACTATCGTTTGCTTCACTGTGTTTGTCGAGATGTTCAACGGTATTTTGACTAAAATTGTGTCCTTTATTAATAACTGCAATATCCTTCTTCCGTATTTTATAAATTCTTAAAATAAAAAATATTGTAAGTATTGTAAAATATATAAAAAGTATAGAACATACAATAAGAAAAATATGTATCGGCGGATCACCTAAATATGCGATCACGACATACAAACATGATACCATAATTATGGTTATAAATAACATATTTAAATCCTGCTTTTCATAATTTATTTTATAAACGCTATCCTTGAACCTGATTTTCGCCTTGATTATCGTCGATGCAATCAAAAGCGCTTAACAAAGCCTTTAATTATTGAAAAGTAAAGTCTTTGGGTTTAGATAAAAAACGTTTAATTAACTTTTCTATTTTACTCGTATAAATTATTATAGCATATATTTTTTTGATTTGCAATTGTAATTTAGTTACTAATTAAAAATCGTTATTTGATTAAACTTTTTCTTTTAAATCAAGTAAGTCTAATTTTCTAATTTTCTAATTTTCTAATTTTCTATTTTTCTAATTTTCTATTTTTCTAATTTTCTATTTTTTTATTAACGTTAGCGTATTTATCTCCATTCAGACTGCGTGAATTAATAACGCTTCATACCTGTCAAAAACAAAATTCATTTTAGATATTAGTGATCACGCTTGTTATTTCTCAATAATTATAATGCGAATAAACATTATTTTTTTTCATAAACACTTGATTTATATCGTATATTATTATATAATACATTTGTATATACGATTAAGGAGTTTAAAATGCCTTTTTTATATGGAAATCAAATGGATTTAATTCCGCGATCAATCGAAGAGATGGTTTCGCCCGATGATCCAAGTTCGCGCTTATGATGCGATTGTAAGTAAAATTTTTGCGGAGATCAGTAAGAAAACCATTTATTAACCTGCTAAAACCGGAGCGTATAAATATGTCCGATCAACAGGAATTGATAAATAATTTGGTTTTCACACGATCTGTTTACAGTCGTTCCTTCGATGACAACGCAGCAATTGGTACAGCAATATCAGCATTATACATAAGTTATAGCCGGGAGTTAAAATTATGAAACTTAATCGGAAAATGTATATAATATTCTTCATATTTTTGTCGGCTTTTTTACTATTTTTTAAATACTCAATAGACCGCAATAAAGCAGATCGGCTTTTAAAATTGAATGAACCTCGATTATTGGATTCATCGAGTTTCAAGCATACCGTCTTTACGCCGGTTCTCGATATTAAGATAAATACGGTGGAAAATTACGTTTATTGTTCGTCGTTTCAAGACGCATGGAATAATTTTCGTTCCGATGTTTTCAAAGATACGCTGGAAATTTCCTCGGCCGATTCGGATGAAATAATAATGAAATTAGAAGAAGCGCTTTCGCAAAAAGCTATGCTCGACGACGATTATCATGTTTCATTAGCCGGCCGCGGCAGTGACGGAATAGTCGCTAAAATAAACACCGAACTGGCGAAGAAATTTAAAACGAATCAGTTCGATGCTGAGATAAAAACAGGTGAAGTTTTAATATATGAGTCCACTCCAAAA